>VFZX01000108.1 GCA_016871015.1 Acidobacteriota bacterium
CGCGCCGTCCATCTGCGCCGCACCCGTAATCATGTTCTTGATGTAGTCGGCGTGGCCGGGGCAATCGACGTGGGCATAGTGCCGCGCGGGAGTCTCGTACTCGACGTGCGCCACCGCGATCGTGATACCGCGGGCCTTCTCTTCCGGTGCGTTGTCAATCGAGTCGAAGCTGCGGAACTTCACCTTCGGATTGTGCTTGGCCAGCGTCTTGGTGATCGCGGCCGTCAACGTCGTCTTGCCGTGATCGATATGGCCAATGGTGCCTACGTTCACGTGCGGCTTACTGCGGTCAAATTTTTCTTTCGCCATGCGTGTTACCGAATCTCCTTATGACTACCGGGCTACCTTTCCGGATACCTTACTGATGATCTCTTCCGCGATATTGTTGGGGACTTCCTCATACCGTCCGAAGTGCATCGTGAAGCTGCCGCGTCCCTGGGTCTTCGACCGCAGGTCGGTCGCATAACCGAACATCTCGGCCAGTGGGACATTTGACTTGATGATCTGCGATCCGCCGCGCAGCTCAAGGCCTTCGATCCGGCCACGGCGCGAGTTCAGATCACCGATTACGTCGCCCATGTACTGCTCAGGCACCACCACTTCCACGGCCATCACCGGCTCGAGAAGGACTGGCTTTGCCCTCCGGATCGCTTCCTTGACTCCGATCGAGCCCGCGATCTTGAACGCCATTTCCGAGGAGTCGACGTCGTGATAGGATCCATCGAACAGCGTCACCAGGACGTCCTCGATCGGATACCCCGCCAGGACTCCGCCCTCAAGAGCCTCCCGCACGCCCTTTTCGGCCGCCGGAATGTACTCCCTGGGAACCACGCCGCCCACGATCCCGTTGACGAACTCGAAACCCGAGCCCGGCTCCCGCGGCTCAACCCGCAGCCAAACATCACCGTACTGGCCCTTGCCGCCCGACTGCCGGACATGGCGGCCCTGCGCCTCGGCTTTCTTCCGGATCGTCTCGCGGTAAGCCACCTGCGGCTTGCCGACGTTGGCGTCGACGTTGAACTCGCGCTTCATCCGGTCTACGATGATCTCCAGGTGGAGTTCACCCATTCCGGCAAGAATCGTCTGCCCGGTCTCCTGGTCCGTTGACACCCGCAGCGTGGGATCTTCCTGCGCAAGCTTGGCGATCGCCATGCCGAGCTTTTCCTGGTCACCCTTGGTCTTGGGCTCAATCGCCAACTGGATGACCGGGGCCGGGAATTCGATCGACTCGAGAATCACGGGCGAATCCTCGTCGCAAACCGTGTCGCCGGTCACCACCGATTTCAATCCGACGGCCGCACAGATGTCGCCCGCGCGGATCTCCTGGATCTCCTCGCGCTTGTTGGCGTGCATCTTGACCAGCCGGCCGATGCGCTCGCGCCGTCCCTTGGCCACGTTGTACACCGACTCGCCCGCGTTCAGCACGCCCGAATACAGCCGTATGAAAGCGAGCTGGCCCACAAAAGGATCGGTCATGATCTTGAACACGAGCGCCGACATCGGCTCGGTATCGCTCGGGTTGCGGGTTACGGAAACCGACTTGTCGTCGATCCGGGTCCCTTGCACCGGCGGGATGTCGAGCGGCGAAGGCAGGTAGTGGACCACGGAATCGAGCAGGTTCTGCACGCCCTTATTCTTGAATGCGGTGCCGCAGATCACCGGGAAAATCGTCTGCGCGATCGTCCCCTTGCGGATCGCCGCCATCAATTCCGGAACTGTAACCGCCTCGCCTTCGAGATACTTGTGCATCAAGTGGTCGTCGCATTCGGCCGCGGCTTCCACCAGCTTGTCACGGTATTCCTGAGCCTTTTCCTGGAGGCTTTCCGGGATGTCGACATCGTCAAACTTGGCGCCCAGCGACTCGTCGCGCCAGATGCGCGCCTTCATCTCCACCAGGTCGACAATGCCCTGGTACTTCTCTTCCGCGCCGACTGGAATCTGGATGGGAACCGGACGGGCGCCGAGGCGTTCGACGATGGTGTCAACGGCGTGGTAGAAGTCCGCGCCGATCCGGTCCATTTTGTTGATGAAACAGATGCGGGGAACGCTGTATTTGTCGGCCTGCCGCCAGACTGTTTCGGTCTGGGGCTGGACGCCAGCTACAGCGTCGAAAACAGCCACGGCTCCGTCTAGAACGCGGAGGCTGCGCTCCACCTCGGCGGTGAAGTCTACGTGGCCGGGAGTGTCGATAATATTGATGGTGTAGTCGAGCCACTCACAGGTGGTGGCGGCCGAGGTAATGGTGATGCCGCGCTCCTGCTCCTGCGCCATCCAGTCCATCACCGCGGTTCCTTCATGGACCTCGCCGATCTTGTACGTCCGGCCGGTGTAATAGAGGATCCGTTCGGTGGTGGTGGTCTTACCGGCATCAATGTGGGCCATGATGCCGATGTTGCGCATTCGGTCTAGTGCTACAGTTCGTGGCATATAACGAAAAATTCCTACCGGGCGGGTTACCAGCGGTAGTGGGCAAAGGCTTTGTTGGCCTCGGCCATTCTGTGTACGTCGTCCTTCTTCTTGATGGCTCCGCCGCGGAGGTTGGCGGCGTCGTTGATCTCTCCGGCAAGCTTGTCGGACATGCCCTTTTCCGGGCGTGACCGCGCACTGATCAGGATCCAGCGGATGGCGAGGCTGGTGCGCCGGTTCTGGGGAACTTCGATCGGGACCTGGTAGTTGGCTCCACCCACGCGGCGGGTCTTGACCTCGAGCACAGGCTTGGAATTCTCAACCGCCTTCTTGAACACCTTGAGGGGCTCGTCGCCGCTCCGTTCGCCGATCATCTTCATGGCACCGTAGAAGATGCTTTGCGCGGTGGTCTTCTTGCCGTCCCACATCATCGAGTTGATGAACTTCTCGCACAGCGTGGAGTTGTAAACCGGATCCGCCGCTACGTCCCTGACTTCTGCTTTACGCCGCCGCATTATTTCTTCCCTTCCGCCTTCGGCCGCTTGGCGCCGTACTTGGAGCGTCCCTGCTTGCGGTTGGCCACACCCGCCGCGTCAAGAGTTCCGCGGACGATGTGATAGCGCACGCCGGGGAGATCCTTCACACGGCCGCCGCGGATCAGCACGATGCTGTGTTCCTGCAGGTTATGGCCGACACCGGGAATGTAGGTGGTTACTTCGATTCCGTTGGTGAGCCGGACGCGTGCCACCTTGCGCAACGCCGAATTGGGCTTCTTCGGAGTGGTCGTGTAGACGCGCGTGCAAACGCCACGCTTCTGGGGGCAGGACTGAAGCGCCGGGCTAGCCGTCTTCCACCGGGTCGGCTTGCGGCCTTTCCGCACAAGCTGATTGAAAGTAGGCAAGAATCTCTCCTACGAATTTCCTGACAGTCGATTTTGGTATGAATCTAACGGGGTTTGACCGGCCCGGGAAGCCACCTCACACTCAAACGGGGAGATGCTTATCCTGGATTTGGCCTTTGGAAAACTACCGTGAGGGTTGTACTTGACGGGTCCATGCACGGCCCGGAACTGGGGTCCGGTGAGCAGCGGGACCGGCTCGGGCCTACGGGGTAGGCACACGAGCAGACAGCCTGACTCGGCAGACTCTTTCTAGTATGGGTGATCGCCGGCCTGGTTGTCAACCGGATCAGAACTGCGTGTGATCGACGCTCACCAGCTTGGGGGCAGCGAGACCTTCCGGCGTTGGAAGACCGGTCCACTCGACGAAGATCGCAACTTCCGCGCATTTGTCCCGGTCCTCCGGAGGATCCTCGGGCCAAGCGCGGCACCCGCAGCGGAATCTCGTCGCACTCCGCGTGAACACTCCATGCCAGTGTCCAGACGACCGCCAATGCTGGGCCTTGGCCTGGCAGTCTGAGTGCGGCACGTCAGCGTTCGACCCATCTGCGGAAGCTGGGTAGTGGTCCTCAAAGCCGTGCTCCGACAGTCCTGCCGTTGAGTACATGTCGACGACGTTGCCACCCCACAGGAGCGTCACAACTGCCGGCCGAGCGGCGTCATCAAGCATTGAAAGTTCAATGCCCTTGTCGAGCCATTTCTCTTTCACGAACTCGCGGATCACATCCAGGCTCGCAGCCGTATACACACACGGGTACTCCCTAGTGTTGAACCGGTTCGACGCGTTCTGCCAAACGTGGGGAGGCGGCGGAGACGCAGCGCCAGCCGCGTATTGGCTTTCGACCACTCGATACAGATGGCGGGAGGGAAGATGCATCGATCGAACCGGACCGGAGACAATCAGGCCAATTGGTCGAATTGCTCTTGATACCGCTGCGCGGCGACCCAAAACCTCCCTTGCTTCAACATCTCGAAGGGTGTTGTTTCCCGGCCCTCTTCAAGGAACTTCACCGGTTTCCGGAGGACACTCGGCAAAGCGGATTTCCGGAACTTGGTCATGAACCAGTTCGCGCCATAGCTCGCCTGCCCGAGGATCTCTTTCTGGCGGTCCGGGATTTCGGACTCCCCTTTAAGCCATCGCTCGATGTCCGCCGCCGACGCGCGCAAGGGCTCCGCCAATTCTTGATCGGTGATCCCAAAACTCTCTTTGAGCCGAACCAGGGCGGTGCGCTCATAGCTGTTGCCGGAAACCACCCCGAACCGTACCCGGTCCGCTCCTTCAAGCTTCGCGATCTCGGCCGAGGACTCCTGCTCCAATTGAAGCCGGACAAGATCACTCGCGAAACCCGGCGGGACGGAACTGAGTGTTTTCTCGAGCTCCGGCCTAAACTTGTCGACCACCGCATTGGCGTCCCACAACCTGCTTCTGAGTGCCGCAATCCGCTCCAGGAGTTCGGATTTGGCCGGATTGTCTCGAAAAAGCCCGTCAACCAAATCGCGAAACGGAACGCAGTCCCCGAATTGGCGGGTTTGCGCGAGATAATCGCGGACGACCGTCACGGAAGAAGTCTCTAGAAGACCCAGCGCCTGGCCAAGGCTGTGATCGGCCGTCTGATACTCGCCCTGCGGGTCTAGGAGACATTCATCCTGTTTGAGCAACTGCCAGCCCCCAAAAGAGGCGGTGATGCGGAGCAAGACCGGATGCATGCCTGAAAGAGTTTCGACTCGGACCTCCAAACCCCGGACTTGCCGCAGCCGTACTTCCAGATGTTCGGCCGAGGCCAAACGCCCGAACACTCGCCACACAGAGTAGGTGCGGACACCCGCATATTGCCGGTTGAGGACAAACTCCAGTCCCACGCGCCATTGCCGATCGTCTTTGGGAGTCCCAGCAAACATGCTGTCAAACACACAATGGCGCTCGACGAGGGCAATGATGGCGTGAATCGTTTCACAGTAGCAGCGGGCACTGTGTTGGACGCCGACCCCATCGAAAACGCGGGCCGCAGACCGGATTGACGCCGACGGAGAATCAACGACTCGCGGAAAGCTATTCGCGAAATTGTCCGCTACAGGGAAGCACCCCGGCATCTGCATGAGAATGCGAGGGTCAGTCGAGTCCAGGAATTCGGCGACCATTCGGAGCCTATAGGCCGTACTCCGTTTCCGTATAGGAGTACACGGGCTCCGTTCAGTCAGGAGACCCGTCCAAATGGTAGCTACTGAGGTTCAGATTTGTCAATACCCGAATCTCCAGCACCTTTGGAATAATCCTACGCCGCCGTCCATCCCCCGTCAATCGTATGAACTCCTCCGTTCGCAAAAGCCGCCTCGTCCGACGCCAAGTACAGCGCCATATAGGCGATCTCGTCAGGCTTCCCCATCCTCCCGATCGGCTGCCGCGCATGCAACTCCGCCCGGACCTTCTCCTTCTCGTGCTTGTGGTACTTCTCCAAGTACCCCTCGACGAACGGGGAATCCACAGTCCCGGGACAAATGCAATTCACCCGGATCTGCGTTGGATAATCCAGCGCCAATTGCCGCGTCATCGCCACAACCGCACCCTTGGTCGCGCAATAGGCGAAGCGCCGCCGCACCCCCACCAGTCCGGCGACCGATCCGATGTTCACCATCCTGCCATTCGTCGCCAGCAGCAGCGGTATCGCCGCCCGGGTCACCAGAAAGAAGCCCGTCACGTTCACACGCATCAGCCGCTCAAAGTCGGCCAGCCCGGTTTCCTCCACACTACCCACCAGCCCGATCCCGGCGTTGTTCACCAGGACATCCAGCCGCTCAATCGAGCCAAAGACGGCGGCCACGGCCGCTTCGTCCGTGATGTCGCACTGGACGAACCGGGCTCCGTCGAGTTCAGCCGCCAGCGCGGCTCCGCGGCCTGCGTCCAAATCCAGGATGATCACCCGGGCGCCAGCCGCCGTGAAAATCCGCGAACAGGACTCGCCGATTCCGCTGGCCCCGCCTGTGACGAGGGCGACGCGGCCGTCGAGTCGAAAAGGAGTTGTATTCATGAGATCAAAAAACCAATCGTAAGCTAATTTGCGCTCTCCGCGCGTTGGTCCCGTCCGGGAACCCTGTCGACGCCGAACCCTCGCCCAGCCGCGCCGTCGGCGTCAGGACCCCATTCGTCGCCTGGAAGGCCTGCCCATTCACCGCCGTGTCGGAAACATTGTTGAACAGGTTGAACGCCTCGAAATTGAAGTGGACCTGCCAGCTCTCCTTCACCGGGAAGATCTTGGTGAGCCGCGCATCCGTCCGGACAATCTTCTGGGCGGGCAAAATCGCGGCTGACAGGAACGGCACGCGGCTCGACCCGCCGAATCCATTCAGGGACGTGATGTTCGCCGCGCCCGCGAACGGAGCCCCGGAAACAAAGATCGTCGGCGTGAAATAGTTCGGCGAGGCGAAGGTCGAAATCTGCGAAAGCTGCCAGTGGTTGATCAGATACCGGGCCAGCGCACCATCGGACTTAACGAACCTCGGCTGGGCGATCGTGGTCACCACCAGACGATGCCGCTGATCGAGTCCCGAAGTGCTCTTGTCGCCGCGATAGTCCCCGTTGAACAGCGACCGCGGCGAGTTGAAAAACAGGTTGTTCGAAGCGCCGCCCTGGTTGAAGTCGATCGCGTGCGACCAGGTATAGGCGGCCGACGACTCGATCCCGCGCATCATCCGCTGCCGGACCTGGACCGCGAGCGCGTTGTAGTAGCTGTTGCCTCCGTTGTCGATCATGTTGGCGCCACGCCAATTCGGATTCACCCGGTTCGCCAGCCGGTAGGTCGGCGTCGTGTACGTCCCGGTCTGGTTGCCATTGGCGTCGTTGATCCGGTAGGTGACCGGCGCTCCGGTAGGCCCGATATTCAAATCGCGGACGGTGAACATCCGCAGCCCGCGCGACCAGATGTAGGACACCGTCATCCCCACATTGCGCGTCAACTCGCGCTCGATGCCGAAATCAGCCTGTTGCGTGTAGGGATTCCGGAAGTCTGGCGCGGCGAACTGCAGGCTTACGGTGCCGGGAGGCGGAGTGCGCGACAGGCTCGTCAGTTTGGCCGGAAACACAGGCCCGGCGGTGAGGTCGGCGGGAACATTCCCCTGCAGACTGAACGACCGCTGCGAGACGCCATTGACCAGGATCAGATTGTTGACCAGCCCGGCGGGGATCCGCGCGTAGAAGATCCCGTAGCCGGTGCGGATCACCGTCTTGCTGTCGTTGAATGCCCACGCCAAGCCGATCCGCGGAGCGAAGTTCTTGCCCGGCTGCCGGATTTTGGCCGTCAGCGGATAGTCGGGATTGCTCGTCCCCGGCTGGGTGAACGTGGCGTACTCATAGCGGAGGCCGGCGTTGACCGTCAGGTTGCGCGTGGCGCGGAACTGGTCCTGGGCGTAGAACGAGAAGTCGCGGCTGGTAATTCTCAAGATGGACTGTCCGAAGGCTTGGCTGAAGCTCTGCCATCGCTTGGCGCCGGTGGTATTGCCGGAAAAGTCCAGCGCGAAGTTGGTGAAATTCGCGTAGGTGTAGGTGCCGTTCCGGTTGTTCTGCGCATTGTTGAAGTCGGTGGTGTTCATCAGATCACCCCCGAACTTGACTGTGTGCTTGCCGGCGGTCCAGGTGAGATTGTCGGCGATCTGGTGGCGGTTCTCACTCGGATTCAGCCGTGGAAACAGGTCTGAGACGCCGAGGTTTCCTTGGCCCTGAACCGAGATCTGGACGAGTCCGGTGGAGGGGATGAATTCCGGATTGTGGTCATCGGCGAGCCGGTCCTTGAACCAGCCGTAACGGAGCTCGTTCACGATCGTGTTCGACGGAATCGAGGTCCACGAGGCGCGCCCATACCGCGTCCTTACAGTCGAGATTCCATTATTCCCCACCGCGGCGCCCGAATTGAGCGCGGCAGCGGATTGGATACCGTTCGGCGACAGCCACCGCAGGTAGTTCATCGAAAAGCTAAAAGAATGCCGGTCCACCGGACGCCAGTCGATCTTGCCGAACCCGAGCTCGGAGTTGGCCTGCCGCGGCACTTCGCGGAAATGGCGGTCCGTGATGAATTTCAACGCCGCGTCGCACTGTGCGTTGCTCGCGGTGCACTGGCCGATAAAGCGTCCGGAGGCATCAAACAGCGGGGGACGGTTGAGCGACGACGAAAGCGGGAAGTTCCGCCGTATAATCTCGCCATTGAAGAAGTAGAACAGCTTGTCCTTGCGGATCGGCCCGCCGAGCGATCCACCTGTTTGGTGCCGGGTCTCGGGCGGTGAGGACGTTGCGTAGCGGTCCCTGGCGTTGAAGTCCTGGTTGCGGAAGAACCAGTAGGCCGTGCCATGCAGGCTGTTCGTGCCGGACTTGGTCACCGTGTTGATCACACCCCCTGAAGCACGCCCAAACTCAGCGGAGTAGCCGTTGGTCAGCACCTCGAACTCCTGTACGGCATCCTGGGAGATCTGTGTCGAGATCCGCGTACGCCCTGCGTTCTCGTTGTAGTAGTTGTTGGTGGTATCGTTGCCATCGGTGAGGAATGCGTTCCCCCCGGCAATCCCGCGGAAGCTGAGGTTGCCGAACGTGCCGTCGTTGACCACCGACGGGGTGAGCAGCGCAAATGAGTCGACCCGTCTCCCGTTGATCGGCAGGTTCAGAATCTGCCGGCTGTTGACCACCTGCGAGTTGCCGGTGCGGGTCTGCTCGACGATCGGCGCCGTGTCCAACACCTGGACTTCGGTCGCCGCGGCCGCGACCTCGAGCGTCACGTTCAGGTTCACCGTCTGGCCTACCAGGATTTCGATGTCCCGGACCTGAAACGGGCGGAACCCATCCGAGTTCACCAGAATTGCGTAGCCTGTCGACGGAACCAGCGCCGGTGCATTGAACAGCCCCGACTCGTTGGTCTGGATGTTCCGGCGGATTCCCCTGCTTTCGTTCGTCACCGTGACCTGGGAGTTCGGGATCACTGCTCCACTCGCATCGCGAACCACGCCAGACATGCCCCCGAAGCCAGCCACGGCTTGCGCGGCCAGGAATTGCACCGAAGCCAGAAGACCAGCAGTCAGCTTGAGCATAAATCCTCTCTTGATGAATCAGTTTCGCAGAAGTGCGGCCGCCGTTTCCGACCTCCTGCGCACCACCTTGATTCCCGGATAAAGCTGTTCGGCCTGCGCAACTGGAATCGTCTGGCCGAGCGCATTCACCGGGTCAATGAGCCTCACCGGACGCGGCGCGAGCCACGACGCCGCTTTCGGTAGATCATAATGACGCAGCATTCCATGCGCCGCGTTCTCCCAATGCAGACGGTGGATCTTCGACCGGATCACGGTCTCGAACGACACCAGCGTCTTTTCGAGCACCAGCGATTTCACCCGATTGTCAAACGCAGCCGCATACAACGCCGGCACCCCGGCATTCTCCTTCCCATACATCGAAATGCGCGAACCATCCGCACCCGGTTGCGCCTCCAGCACCGTCACCGCCGCGGCCAAGTCCTCCGTGCGATAGGACACCAGCGGTTTGCCGGTGAGCATCGCAGTCATCGAGCTTTCAAAATCGCCGAAGTAGCGCGGCCAGTCCGATCCGTTGCGCACCGACTGCGCACCCAGTTCGCCCCACCCGCGCAGGTCGATCGACAGGACCAGGTTTCCTGCTTCCGCCAAGCTCGCAGCATCGTTGTTCGCCGAGGCCTTCCCCTGGCTCGATACCAGCACGATGCCCGGGAGCATGCCCGACCGGCGGGGACGGTAAAGCAAAGCAGGGAGGGTGATGCCCGGCTCCGGCGTGATGGTCAGCTTCTCGATCTCGAATTCGCCGCGTGAAATGGTTCCAAACCGCTGAACAACAGGAGCGGCGGTCCACGGAGAATACCGCAGGAACTTCCGCATCTCCGCCACAGACGAGAACGGCTGCTGGCGCTCGGCGAAGCGCTTCTGGTTGAGGGTGAAGACCGTTTCGCCACCCAACGCGGACACTACCTGTCCGGTGGGCGTGCACCAAAGATCCTCCTCGGTCGCCGGATCCACAGGCGTCTCTGGAACCGTGTCCTCGGAGCCCTTGAGCCACTTGCCAAACCAGCGGTAGGCGGCCTCGCGGCGCGGCAGCGTGTACCCGTGGCCATCATCAGCCTCAGTCATCCCGATCTGCTCCGCCTTGCCGATTGAATCATAAACCCGCCGCGCCTCGGCGTAGGTCGAGCGCGCGCCCTGAATCGAGAAGAAGTCCCGCACCGCGGAGAGGATCATGTACGGCTTCGGCGCGAAGGCGATCAGAAAGTCGGGATGATCCAGCCCGTCGGCGAGGAACGGCGGCATGCACTGCTCGGCATCCTGCGGACCAATGGTGTCGAGCAGCCGGGACCAGTTCGTCAGGTAGCAGGATGGCGCCGCCACATGGATCCGGTCATCCAGCGCCCCAATGTAGGCCGTGTGCGTGCCGCCTCCCGAGTTCCCGGTGAGTCCAACCCGGTTCTTGTCGACCTCGGGCCGCGAAAGCAAGTAATCGAGCGCGCGGATGCCGTCCCAGATCGTGTATCGTGCGAGTCCGTCACCGACCAGAACGGTTTGCAGGCCGAGAATCGTGTGCTCGGTGGTCGAACGGATAACCTTCGACTCTCGGAAATCCTCGTCCCAGAGCTGGATCCGCTCCCCCTGTCCGAGGGTATCCCAGGCGAAGGCGACATAGCCGCGCCGGGCGAACGTCACCAGCAGGCTCTGCCAGGCGGAATGCGCTTTGGCGCCTGCCTCGTGTCCCAACGGGAACAGGATCGCCGGAAACGGACCGCTGCCCGCCTTCGGCAAGTAGAGGCTGGCCGTCACGTAGAATCCCGGCTGGCTCTCGAAGATCACTTTCTCGACACGGTGGTCCGGCCGGTCGATCACACCGGTGACCCGGGCGTTCAGGGGCGTCCGCTCGGGAAACCCGCCGAGCGCTGTGGTGATCCGTTCGCGGACCAGCTTCTTCCGGGCTTCCAGGTTCGAAGTGTTGGTAATTCCAGCGACGGTCCGCTGGCGCGCCTCGAGTTGCGCGGCGGCCTTGGCGCGCAGGAACCGGAACAGCATCTGCTGGAGCTCGCGCCCGTCCACCTGGCCTGAGAGCACGTTCAAATCCTGCGATTGCGCGACAGCGGCAGCGGACACAATGAGGGCGGTCAAAGCGGCGCGGAGAAGCATGCTTTCAGCTTAGCTGTCCGGCGGGGCGTGGGAACAGGTTTTTTCGTTGACGCGTGTTTGAAGAAAATTTTGCGCGTGTAATCAATAGCTTGCGGCTGGACGCCCCGCCGTCCGCTTGACGCCGTTGGAGCCTTGAACCGGGTGGAGCCCCTCCGGCTCCACCTCTTGCAAGGAGACTCCATGGAACAGAAAGATCTCGAAAAGCTGCCGATGTACGGCGGCTTCTACTACGACCCCGCGACGGGGAAACTCTACTGGGAGGATGGCCGTGACACGACGTTCACGTTCGAGCGCGCCACCTGGACCGGTCCTTTTGGAATTCACTTCTCGTGGCCGTGGCTGAATCCGATCGGATTCGCCACACGGGAAACAGCGCTGCGTGTGCTCAACTTCTGCCGCGGCGCACTGCCCGAGAAACTGTCGGTGACGCTGGACGAGTCCGACCGGATCGTCGGGCCGTTCAGCCGCACGGTGGAGCGGACCATCGTGGTCAGCGACGGATCGCGTGAGGAGAACTACAGCGCCGGCTGGCTGGCGAACTCGATCATCCGCAACGGCAACGAACAGGCCGCACGGATGTTCCGGTCCGAGGTTCGCGGCGCGGGCATGCAGGCGTAAACTCAAAGGGAAGGGCCAGCGCGATTCCGTTGTTGAAGATCAGCATCCTAATGCTTCTCGGGCTGTGGCCCGCGCTGGCCTCCGTCCAACTCGAGATCTACTATCCGGTTCTCGAGAGGTTCCTCGCCCGGCAGATGTTCACCCACGATGGGCGCGAGTATCTGCGGGGCAGCAAGACCAGCAAATGCAGCTTCGCCTACCTGGAGAATCCGAAGATCGCGGCTTCGGGGGGCAAGCTGGTGATCACCGCGCGGTTTGGCGGAAAATCCGCCGTGGACCTGTTCGGCGGCTGTGTCGGCATGGGCGACACGTTCGACCTCATGATCCGCGCCACTCCCCACTATGAGAACGGCGACCTGCGGCTGAAAGATGTCGAGGCGAGCACCACCGCGCTCAAGAACCTGTACAATTCGCGCGTGCTGCGGGGCATCTCTGAAGAGCTTCCGCGCCGGTTCCGGTACCCGCTACACAAGGAGGCGCGTGGGGTCCTCGAGGCGCGCCGCGATCCCAACTATGAGCAACTGATGTCGGCCTTCCACGTCGTCAGTGTGCAGGCCGCGAACCATGCGCTCGTATTGATTCTCGATTTCCGTCTTGCAGTGAAGTGAAGAAGGCGCTAACGCGCCGCTCGTATTCCTGGGGCGCATGGGTGATGCTCGCCGTGTGGGCAGCGCCTTGGACCTCCCAAAGCTGCGTGTGCACCGGATTCAAGGCGTGCAAGTCGCGGCTGCATTCGGGCGGCACCATGCGGTCCTCTGAGCCGTGGATGAGCAGGGTGGGAATCCCGGTCTCGCGAATCACCCGCGCGGGATGCGCTTGCCGCAAGTCGACGCCGTATTTCACGCGTCCGTAGAGGTAGCCGTAGTTCAGGATGAGGCGGAATGCCGCTTGCGCCGGCTTCCATCCGAAGGCGTGCCGGTCGACCAGCCGGCGCAGGGCCGCGCGCTCGAAGTGCGTGAAGCAGGCTTCGAGGATAGCACCTGCAATGCGCGGGTCGCGCTCGAGTGCCATGGCTGAGATCGCCGCGCCCATTGACTGGCCGAACAGGAAGTAGCGGTCCACGCCCAGCCGGTCGCATAGCCAGGCGCCCCAGCGCCGGACGTCTTCGGCCTCCAGCACGCCGAACGTCACTACCATGCCGCCACTCGCGCCGTGTCCGCGGTTGTCGATGGCCAATGCCGCGTATCCGTGCCGGAGGAACAGCCGCGCGTGTTCGAGCAGTGTGGCGCGGCAATCCGTGAATCCATGGACCAGCAGCACAGCCGATCCATTCCACCGGGGCGGCGTGAACAGCCAGCCGCTGAGCGAGTGTCCTTCGGCGGATTGGACGGTGGCGTCCTCGATCGCAGCACCCGTTTCGCTGGCAAAGCGTGGACCCGAGCCCTCGGGCGCCGATTCCCTTCGCGATCCCCGGATGATGAGGGCGGATTCGCTGGCACGGTTGCCGATGAACACGATCAGCGCTGCCAGGACAAGCAATGCAACGAGCAGCGCGGCGGCCATGGGAGACAGGCTTCCAGGATACAATCGCAGGCGTTGCTGTTGTTGACCATCGGACACTCGAACCGCACGGCGCCGGAGTTCGTCAGCCGGCTCCGGGCGAATGGCGTGGAGCTGCTGGCCGATATCCGGCGGATTCCGAAGTCCGGCCGGAATCCATGGTTCAGTGGACCTGCGTTGCGTGCGGATCTCTCGGCGGCAGGGATCGGCTACCGGCACTTCGAGGCGCTGGGCGGGATGCGGACGGCGCGTGATGATTCTCCAAATTCCGCGATCCTCGATGCGTCATTCCGCGGCTACGCGGATCACATGATGACGGCGGAGTTCAATGCCGCACTCGATGAGCTGCTGGACCTCGCGTCACGCTGCAAGGCCGCGGCGATGTGCGCGGAGGCGGATCCGGCTCACTGCCACCGGTGGTACCTGGCGGACGCGGTGGTCGCGAGGGGGTGGGAGGTCGGGCACATTACGTCTCAAGGGCCGCCGCATGCGCATTCGCTGTCGCCGTGGGCCCGGGTTGAGGAAGGGCGGGTGAAGTATCCGGGGTTGTTCTAATGGCTTCCACGCATGCGGCCTCGCGCGTGCGGTCATCAGTCTGCCGGAATAACAGCAGGGCGTCGCGGAAATAGCCCATTTGCATCAGGCATCGGGCCTGGCCATGGTCTCTGTGCCGGTTTCGGCGAGTCCGGCGAGACACAAAGCCTCTCCGCGGCGGTCGCCGATCTCGCGATAGATCGCCAACGCAGCCTCCAGTTGCTCCTCGCTTCGTGAGTGGCTCCGAGGCCGATGTCCGCCTCGCCGATTCCACGGAGGCACCCGGCTTCCCCTCGCCTATTGCTGATCGACCGGTAGATTTCTCGCGCCGAAGCGAACGCGTCGCGGGCTTGTTGAAATCTGTCCAGCCGGAGCCGCGCATATCCTTTCCCCAAGACACAGTTGGCTTCTCCCAGCCCTGCGCCGATGCGTCGAAAGCCCGCTTGAGCGGTCTCGTATTGGACTACGGCCTGCTGGTGCCGGCCCATTTTCGCGGACAAGCCACCCAGGCTCGACATACCCAATGCCACTCCGCGAGGGTTGCTGGCCGGTTGGAAGATCGCGATTGCCTCGGCGTACCTGGACTTTGCGGTGGTGAAAAGGCGGGATCGCACGTCGACGGCGCCGCGACTCAGAATGCAGAAGGCTTCGCCGAACGCGAGCACGAATCCGTTGGCAAGCCGGAACAGGTTCCCCATCCGGCACAATTCGGATTGGTTGACCACGGCGTCAATGTGTTCGAGAACCGTGCTCATGAAGCCCGCATCCCATCGAGCAACGGATGCCAGTCAGCGCGATTCCAGTAGCCAGCGGTCTCTTGACGTCGTCCAGTCCGAGCCGGTCCTGCCAGTCGACGTACAGCCGCGAAGCGGAGTTCACGGCTTCATTATCCGCGCCCTACGCCCTCAGGATCAACTCGTTCATCTTCCGCGACCCCGTCGGGAACTTGCCTGGCAGCTTCGCACCCATGATGTCCTCGGCCACCGTCCAGTACAGATCCCCCACCGTGCCCGTCGTGCGCGTATGCATCCCCATCTGCATCGGACCCACATGCCCGGCCACGATCATCGACAATCCGTTGTTCTTGTGGTCGTTCGCTTCCGCATGCTCGTGGGCATACAACAAACACGTGTTGTCGAGCAGCGTCCGCTCACCCTCGCGGATCGACCGGAGCTTGCCGAGCAGATACGCGAACTCCTCGATGTGCCAGCGGCAGATATCGCGCATGATCCGCTGTCCGTCGGGTCCATCGGCGCCCGGAGCCTTGCCATCGCGATGCGTGTAGTCATGGTGCCGCGCGGCGGTGTAGCCGAGCCACGGGAACCGCGAGAGTCCCTGGCACTTCGTGAGCATGTAGGAGGCTACCCGCGTCTGCCGGGTGGCGAACGCATGCGCGATCAGATCCGACTGGAGCTTGGCGATCCGCGGCCAATCCTTCATGTCGCCGTCGTATTGCGGCTCCTCGACCTTGTAGTACTGCGGCGGGAGGCTCGCCACCGCCCGCTCGACGTCCCGGATCGAGTCCAGATGCTCGGTGAGCCGCTGTTGATCGGTCTTTCCCAGGTCAGCCTTCAACGCCCGGGCGTCGGATGCCACCGCATCCAGCACGCTCCGCTTCCGGTTCACCCAGCCGATGTCACGCTGCCCGAACAACCGGTCAAACAATTTGTGCGGCAGCATCTCTGGCGGCAGCGGACGGTCATACCCTGCCCAGCTCATGTTGCGCTGGACGCTCTCGCCGAACGACTCCTGCGACACGCCCACCTGCAACGACCGGAACCGCGAATTGGTGCCGATCCGCGAGGCGACCACCTGGTCCAGCGACGCTCCGCCCGCGCCGCGCCCGGTGAACTGCGTGCCCGTCATCAACGCGCTCATCGAGCGGTGGTGGTCATTCCCCGGACCCGGCATCCGCGCGGCCGGCGAGTCAATGCCCGTGATCACATGGACATCGTTGCGGAACGGCGCCAACGGCGAAAGGCATGGCGTCAGCACGAAGTCCTTGCCGGTCGCGGCGGGGATCCAGTATTTCTCCGGAATGCCGTTCCCGTTGAACCAGAACACGAAGCGCGTCTCGGCTGGCGCTCCATCGGCGGCATAGGCCGTGCCCGCGGCGTTGAACATCGCTTCGAGCGGCGGCAGTGCGAGCATGCCCTTGAGCATCGAGCGCCTGGACAGGGGGTTGTGCATCATCTACTCCTTACTGCGGCGGGAACTCCGTCCATTTTACTAACGAAACTGCCATCTCTTGGAAGCGGTACCCGGAGGCGCGGAAATCCGCGGCCACCCGCGCGATCACGGCGCGGTCCGCCACCGATTCGTGCCGCCCCATCGCATACCGGAAAAACTGCTTCACCACGCACTCCTGGCACTGCGGTGAATCGGCGAGAATCGCGCCCAGCTCCTTTGGCGTCGAGAATTTCGAGTCCTTGATCCCGGTCACCCATCCGTTGTTGTCGAGCGGCAGCGTTACCGACCGGTTCGCCTGCCGCCGGTTGAACGCCGGAATCTCGACCCGCACGGTGTCGCGCCGCGCGCCCACGCCATCGAACTTCTCGAGCCCATACCCGATCGGATCCACCAGCGTGTGGCAGGTGGCGCATGCCGGATTCGACAGGTGAAGCTCCAGCAACTGCTTGCCCGTCCGCGGTTTTTCCTCCGACTGGATCGGCAAATTGCCGTTCACCCCCGGTGGCGGCTGCGGCACCTTCTGGCACAGGAAGCTCTCGCGGACGAACAGGCCGCGGGCGGTGATCGAGGTGTCGGCGGGCTTGGCCGTCAGCGCGAGAAACGCGGCGTGGCCGAGTACACCCGCGCGCTCACTGCCGGACGGATAGCTCACCTTGGCAAACTCATCGGCGGGCGGAGGCAGATTGTACAGGGCTGCCAGATCCGCGTTGAGGAAGGTGTATGCGGCGCGGTAGAAGTCCATGAAGTTGCCGTTGTTCCAGATGAGGTCGGCCGCCAGGCGCCGCGTCTCTTCGGTCATGGCCAGTGCCAGCTCGCGCGTGAAATTCGGGTAGGCGCGCCGTTCCTTCACCATTGAGATCACGCGGTCAAACCGCAGCCACTGGGCGATGAATTCATCCACCGCCGCACGCGCTTTGGGATCGGCGAGCAGCCGGCGCGCGGAGCGCTCAAATCCCTCGGGCGTGTTCAGCTCTCCTTTTTCCGCCGCGGCCATCAACGCCGCGTCCGGCATCGTGTCCCACAGGAGATACGACAGCCGCGAAGCGCGCGCATACGGGCGGTCCACCGGGCGCGGCGTCGATTCGAGCCGGAACAGGAACGCGGGCGACTGCAGCATCCCTTCGATCGCGAGCTTGATGCCTCCCTTGGCGTACAGGGCCGAGTAGCGCTTGTCCTCTTCGGCGGTCAACGGACGGCGGAACGCGCGCTTCCCGAACTCCTTGACGAACCGCGGACCCGGGTCCTTGATCCGCGCATTGGCGGCGAGCTTCTCGGCCGCGGCGCCGTAGGCTTCTGTGAGCAGCGGCGAGATGCTCTGGCCGTCGTACTGCGTCTTGAAGCCCTCTATGAAATCCTCGGGCGGGAACTGCTTCGACGGTAGCGTCGCGTCTCCCAGAAGGTCGCGCACCGTGTTGTCGAATTGCGAATGCGTGAGACGCCGCAGCACCGGATGCTCCTCGCGCCGCAATTCGACCGCTGTCGCCGGCTTGCGTGGCTCGCTCACCGCCAGGTGCTGGATCCAGGCGCGCCACGTGGCCTCCTCGGCCGTTTCCTTCTTAATGCGCTCCCCGCCCGCGTGAACGATCCGCTGCGTCGGCTTGAGCCACAGCAGCGACTTCTCCGCCGCGCCCCGATCAACGAACTTGCGCAGCCCGTCGCCAAACATCTCGACCTCTTCAGCCGAGGCGGCCACATCCGGGAATATCAGCCGCGTGGTTGAAGCGACCCCGTCCGGTTGATGGCACTCGTGGCATCCCGCCTTGGTAAGCACCGGGTAGACGTCCGTGAACCGTGGACCCTGAGCGCACAGCAGCCCAACAGCCGGAAGAAGACACAACAATCGCATGAGTACCGCTGATGCCATTGTATTCTGAAAATTCGCGTGAATCTAATCCAGTTCTTTGATCTGTCGCTGCGGGGGCGCCGGGAGGAGACCGCGCTCGAGTGGCGCGGCCAAACGTACACGTTCGGCGAGATCGACGAGCGGTCCGACCGCATGGCCCAGGCGCTGCTCGCCCGAGGGTATCGCGCGGGCAGCCGGATCTGCGTCTACCTGCCCAATTGCGTCGAGCTCATCGACCTGTTCCTGGCCTGCGTCAAGACCGGCATCATCTTTGTGCCGGTCAACATTCTCTACCGCGAGCGTGAGATCGCCCACATCACCGGGGACGCCGAACCGGTGCTGTTTGTTGATGATCCGGCGGAACTGGTCCGCGAGGCCGCTTCGATGCCCGCGGAGCGGCCCGTGGCGCGGCTGGACGGCGGCTCGATCGCAGCCATTGTGTACACGTCCGGCACCACCGGGACCTCAAAGGGCGCCATGCTCACGCACAACAACTTCATCGCCAATGCGGTGAATCTGCTGGCCTGCTGGAGGATCACCGCGAGCGACCGGTTCCTGCTGGCGCTGCCCTTGTTCCACGTGCATGGACTCGGCAACGGGCTGCACTGCTGGCTCGGGTCCGGCTGCCGGATGCGGCTGATTGAGCGGTTCGAGCATGCCAAGGCCGCGGAGGAGTTTATCGATTTCCAGCCGACGCTGTTTTTTGGCGTGCCGACGATTTATGTCCGGCTGCTGGACATCCCGCCTGAGACCGGCAGGAAAATGGCTGCCCGGATGCGGCTGTTCGTTTCCGGTTCGGCGCCGCTGCCCCCGCAGGTGCTCGAGGATTTCCGCGAGCGGTTCGGCCACACGATCCTGGAGCGGTACGGGATGTCGGAAACGCTGATGAACATGTCGAACCCCTATGTGGGCGAGCGCCGGCCGGGCACGGTGGGATTCCCGATGCCGGGCGTGTCGGCGCGGATCGTGGAGGGCGAGGTGCAGTTGAAGGGTCCGAACGTGTTCGCCGGATACTGGCGGCGTCCCGAGGCGACCACGGCGGCATTTGTGGACGGCTGGTTCCGGACGGGCGACATGGCCCAGTGCTCGGAGGACGGCTACTACACGCTGTCCGGCCGCCGTAGCGACCTGATCATTTCGGGCGGATTCAACATCTACCCGCGCGAGATCGAGGAGCTGCTGCTGGAGCAGCCTGGCGTGCGGGAAACGGCGGTGGCAGGAGTTGAGGACCGGGCCCGTGGCGAGGTCCCGGTGGCCTGGGTGGTGGGCGATTTCGACGCGGGGGAGCTGGAGCGGGTGTGCCGGGAGAAGCTGGCGTCGTTCAAGGTCCCACGGAGGTTTGTGAAGGTGGACTCGCTGCCGAGGACGGCGTTGGGGAAGGTGCAGAAGCACCTGTTGGCTGCGCCGTAGCGCCCCGGCGTGTGATCGGCTATTCTATGAATGAGCTCTTATGGACAACCTTGAACGCATCGAGCCAAAGGTTCTCAAAGTTGTTTTTTTGGTGGCGTTGGTCTTTGCCGCACTCAGCTTATTCGTCAGGGAGTTGCACGGTTGAGGAGTTGATCTCAGGGCGTGATTCAAAGTGCCAAGCCCGTCCCGGGAGCACCCGGCGCTTACGGCACGTCCGTCACGAACAATTTGAACCTTGCGATCGTGGTGTTCTTCGTCTTGTGGTTCTTGACCAGTCTGGTCTTGGATCATCGGCGGCGAAGAAGCGACGGCTCCGGCCAATCAGCCCTTGACTCTCACCTTGAGCGGGCCCTTGCGGCATCTCAACTGCCGACTGCGCTCATGCTGCTCTGGGCGGCCTTCGATCAATCGATTCTGGCTCACCTGTCCGGATTCAACATCGGATTCGCCGTGGCTGCGGTCGTGCTTGGATGGGTGTCGATCAAGACCATGTTGAAGCGCTGATCGGTGATCGGAAGCACCCGTTCCGTGAACCCGGCAAGCTTGGCCAGCCCACCGACGCAAAAATGCTCGCCAGCGACTTGTGAACCTGATGCCCGACATCAACTCGGACTCCGTCAAGATCTCGACCAAGCCCGGGTTAAAAACTGTCAGGTACCGGTTGAATCCGCCAGCCAACGCGGTCACGCCCGCCGGAAGCACGGCGGATCCGAATCGCTTGTTTCCGCAATCCGGGCAATGGGGCTCCGTGTCAGGGATCGCGGCGTGCTCGCACACTGAACAGGTCTTCATTGTGGGCGTCTCCGGCCGTCCTTCAATAAACGCCGCGGCCGGACGATACAATCAAGGTATGAAGTTTTTCCTTGACACCGCCAACTTGGACGAGTTGCGCAAGGGCGCCGATTGGGGCATCGTCGACGGAGTCACGACCAACCCCAGCCTCATTGCCAAAGAGGGCGTCCCGCTCGAAGACCAGATCCGGCGCATTTGTGACATCGTCGATGGCGACATCAGCGCCGAAGTCGTTTCCACCAAGTACGAAGAGACGGTCCCCGAGGCCCGCAAGCTCGCCAAGATCCATCGCAACATCGTCGTGAAGGTCCCGCTCACCCGTGACGGCATCAAGACCACCGCGCAGTTGAGCAAGGAAGGGATCCGGTTCAACGTCACCCTCTGCTTCTCGGCAGGCCAGGCGATTCTCGCCGCCAAGGCCGGCGCCTATTTCGTCAGCCCGTTCGTCGGACGGCTGGACGACATCTCAACCGAAGGCATGGAGCTGATCCGCCAGATTGTCGCCATCTACCGGACACACGGATACAAGACCCAGGTCCTCGCCGCTTCCCTCCGCTCGCCGTTACACGTGGTCCAGGCTGCCACCGCCGGGGCGCACATCGGCACCATGCCGTTTAAGGCGCTCGAAATGCTGTTCAACCACCCGCTCACCGACAAAGGTCTCGACCAGTTCCTCAAGGACTACGCGAAAGCCTTCCAGGAAGCTGGCGTCCGGTAATGCCATCGCAAGGCTGGCTGCTGGTCCTCCTCGCCCTGTTCGCGGGAGGACTGGTTCTTGCGGCGGGGCGCATCCTGATGGGGCTTCGCCGCAAGCCAGCCGACCTCGAAAGGCAGCGGCGGACACGGCTGGCGTCCCTCGGCCGCCCTGTCGATGGCCAGGTTACCGACCTTGAAGGGGACCTGATTCACTACACCTATTCGGTTCACGGAGCGGTGTACACGGCTTCGCAGGATATTTCCACAATGGGGGACCGGGTGCCCCGGGACTCGTCGCGTGTTGTGGGTCCGGCAACCGTCCGCTACTGGGTTCGCAACCCGGCGAACTCGATCATCATCTGTGAGACGTGGTCGGGCGTCCGCGTTCGCGATCCCCAACCCGGCTCACCCAGCCAGAATCTGAACACAGGAGATCAGACCCTCAATGAAGAGACTGCTTAGCATCGCCGCGCTCGCCGCGGTTCTCACCCTCTCCACCGGCCGCGCCGGGGCCCAGGAGCTCCGGCCGAAGTCGGTCATCCACGTGATCAACGTCAAGTGGAAAAAGGAAGCCACCAAGGAACAGATTAAAGCCGCCCTCGATGGGCTGGAAGCGCTCCACAAGTCCTACCCTGGCATGAAGCGGGTATGGACCAACACCTTCAAGCTCCAGCTTGACGGCTTCAGCCAGGTGATCGTAATGGAGTTCGAGAGCCGCGAGTCGCTCGACAAGTATACCGGCAGCGAGGCGCAGAAGAACTGGTACAAGCTCTACCTCCCCATCCGGGAAGAGAGCCGGACCAACGACATCACGAACTAGCCGTAGCTTGGAAGCGGGCCGCTCTAGGCGGCCCCCATCGAAACACTTTCAGCCTGAAGGCCTTTGGGCCCCTGCTTGACAACGAATTCAACGAGAGCGCCGTTGTCCAGCGTCCGGTAGCCAGACATCTCGATCGCGCTGAAATGGACGAAGACGTCCTCGCCAGTGGACCTCTGGATGAATCCATATCCCTTGGCATTGTTGAACCATTTGACCGTTCCTGTTTCTTTCACTACTCTTCTCCTGAACTGGCTTTAAGGCTGCAAGCCCGTTCCGCTCCGCAAGGCACACGTCACATCCAACAATAGTGCTGGAACCTTCGCACCATGCGAAATGGACCAGCCTCGTGCTAGGCTGATACTGCATTCTCTCAGAATCTCCTCGGAGGGTCAAGAGAATACATTGTGGTGTAGCAGCAAAGTAGAAATGTCTCCCTTCGCGCAAAGTAGAAGTGTCCCCTCGGAGCAGGCTGGTCTCCGGGTG
>VFZX01000109.1 GCA_016871015.1 Acidobacteriota bacterium
ATCTCAGCGCGCGGAGCTGGCGGCGGGCCTGCTGGCTGAAGAAGGACGCCTGCCCGCAATCGTCTATGCTCCGACACGCAAAGAGACCGAGGCGATCGCAGCCTATCTGTCCGGGATTGTGACCGCGGCCGCGTACCACGCCGGGATCGACGCGAATCGCCGGGCCGATGTTCAGGAGCGGTTCCTGAAGGGACGGCTCCAGGTGATCGTTGCGACCATCGCGTTCGGCATGGGCATCGACAAACCGGATGTCCGCACGGTGATTCACACGGCGCTGCCGGGGAGCGTCGAAGCCTATTATCAGGAGATCGGCCGCGCGGGGCGCGACGGGCTGCCGTCGCGCGCGATTCTCATGCAGACCTACGCGGACCGGCGTACGCACGACTTCTTCTTTGAGCGGGATTATCCGGAGCCCGAGGTGCTCGACCGGATTTTCAAGCTCCTCACCACCGAGGAGCAGCCGAAGGAGATCTTGCGCCTGCAGAGCCGGTTGTCCGAGGACGCCTTTGATCCGGCGCTCGAAAAGCTGTGGACGCACGGCGGCGCGCGAGTCGATTTCGGGGAAAATGTCACGCGCGGAGAGCCTGGTTGGCGGAACTCATACCTGGCACAGCGGTCGCAGAAGCAGGAGCAGCTCGAACAGATGATCCGGTTTGCGGATGGCAAACAGTGCCGGATGGCGGCGCTGGAGCGGCACTTCGGGGATCTCAGTGGCGCCCGGAATCCATGCGGCGTGTGCGACTTCTGCGCTCCGGCGGAGTGCGTGGCGCAGACGTTCCGGAGTCCGGCGAAGTCCGAGCGGGTAGTGGCGTGGCAGTTGATCCAGGTGGTCCGGAAGAATCCGGGAGTCGCCACGGGGAGGTTGTTCACCGATCTCGGCGGCGAAGCGGTGATGGAGCGGCGGCGGTTTGAGGCTGTCGTGAGCGCCCTGGTCCGCGCGAACCTGGTGCGGGTGGAGACGGCTTCGTTTACCAAGGACGGGCGCGAGATCGAATTCCGCAAAGTGTGGCTCGATACCGCGGCGCGGGGGATAGAGTCGGGGGATGCGCTCGAGTTTCTGATCGCGGGGGAGCCAAGGACCGCGCGTCCAAAGCCGCCGAAGTCCAAAGGGAAGAAAGCGCGCGCCAAGAGTCCGAAATCCGGGACCGCTGTCCAGGTTTCTGTACCGCGGACTCCGGGTCCCGATACCGGCGCCGAAGCGCTGCGTGCCTGGCGGGCGGCTGAAGCGAAACGGCAATCGGTGCCGCCGTTCAAGGTATTGCCGGACCGGGTTCTGGCAAGTATCGTTGAGGAGCGGCCGGGAACGACCAACGAGTTGCTATCGATTCCCGGGATGACGGTCCGGCTGGTGGAGCGTTACGGGGCCGCGATCTTCCGGGCGCTCGCCAAGCGTCGATAGGTGATCGCGCGATTTGACGCCAAACGCGATTCGAAATTAAACTGAAAGCACCGCTGATTGGCGAAGAAAGCCGGTTCTCTGAGTAGGGCGCACGCCCGCTCGAAAGGAGAAAGCCGGGTTAACGCCCGGCTCTCCGAATCTGTCGAGCGGTTGGAAGGTGCGATCTATTGATCTACCTTCTAGCCCTTCTATTTGGCTACCGGGTGAGAATCCGGTATCAGGTGGACGGGACTAAAGTGGTCCAACTCGATCCCGCCAAACGGTGATTGAGGCGGCCACGATGGCTCCGGCGCAGCTACGCCGGGGCCACTACCTCGATACTACCCGAGTCCTGCGCCGTCTGCAAGGACAAAAATTCGACGCGGTACCATTCAACCAGCCCCCAAAATCGGGTATACTGCTAAAACAACAAGGCACACTTATGTTTGGAGAATTGCGCCTCGGTGACGATATCGACGATTTCTGTATCAAGTGCAAACGGATCACCAACCATGCGGTCGTCTCCATCGTCAACGACACCGCCGCCAAAGTCCGCTGCCGGAACTGCTACAGCGAGCACGACTACCGCCACGAACAGCGCCTCCCACAAAGAAAGAGCTGAAAAAAGCCGCGGAAGCAGCAGCAGCCGCAGCCGCTACTCAGGACCAGCCGGACGCTGAATAGCCTCCTGCGGCGGCGAGTTCCGCAGCTCGCGGGACAAGTC
Source organism: Acidobacteriota bacterium (assembly GCA_016871015.1). Taxonomy (GTDB): domain Bacteria; phylum Acidobacteriota; class Terriglobia; order Bryobacterales; family Bryobacteraceae; genus SYLY01. The sequence goes on from VFZX01000109.1 coordinate 2,103, forward strand.
GTCGAAAACGGTCACATCCTGCCCGCCCAGATCCCGCTCCAACCGGCGCAGCGCCACGCCCACGACGTCCCGATGGTGGAGATGCGCTCCATAACGAGGATTCTCCGTCAGCTTGAGCCATAGCTCATGTACGCGGTCCACATCCTCGGGCCATAGCCGCGGCGGGTGCGGACCCAGGTTGACGTAGGTCGAAGGACGGTCCGGAGCAATAATTTCCAGTGAAAACGCATGCCGCGGCTCGGGCAATTGCTCCCACGCCTTGCCGATCCGGTGGGCGAGATCCTCTGACGACATCCGTGCGGACACACCCGTGACCAGGCGGCTCGCCTTTAGATTCTGCGCGGCCTGGACCATTGCATCAAACGGGTTCACTCCGGGCACCACCAATAGCTCCACCGGCTTGCCCTGCCGCTCGGCTTTGCTCACCACGTGGGTGAACAGTTCCTTTTCGTATGGCGAGAAGATCTGCGTGTCGGCAAGTCCGTGCTCACCCGCGCCCGCGGTGATCGCCCGCACGGTCATGACCACAATGTCGTGGCGTCGCAGGTTCGTTTTTTCGAGCACCTTCTCGAGGTGGAACAGACGGCTGTAATCGCGCACGCTCACGAGCACGGAGCCCGGCCGGGCATGGATTCCGCTGGTGGTCTCGCCCTCCGGTTGATAGTCGAGGTTGAACTCTTCGAGCGGCTTGTCCTCCTTCTTCTTGCGGTGGCGGGCCGCATTCAGGCGCTCGGAAACCAGGAACAGCGCCAGAAGAACCAAGGTGAAGGACAGACCGTACACCGTCGCGATCTTCTTGGTGAGCATGTTCGCGATCGCGATCACCAGCAGGATCAGGGTGACCACGATCAGCCCGAACGGGATTTCGAATTTGCCGATCCTGAAATTGAGCGGGGTGCGGTACTCCTGGTCGGTACGCTGGAATCGCAGCACCAGCACACCCAGGGACTTGAGGAAGAAGCTCCACACCACACCGAACGCATACGCCTCGCCGAGCAGGTAGACATCGCCCGCGCTGCCGAGGATGGTCAGGATCTGGAGAACCGCGATCATGGTGGCGATCCGGTAGGTGGTCCCAAATCTGCGCTGCGGCTTGCGGAACCAATCCATCAGGACGCCATCTTCGGCCACGCGATTCAGAATTCCGTTCGCTCCGATGATCGACGTGTTGACCGCGCCCGAGAGGATGAGCACACCGACAATCACGACAAAGACGTGGAATCCCATCCGCAGCAGGTAGGGTCCGGACAGGTTCATGGCCAGGCCGCCGATGAGGTTGTCGTAGTAGTTCTTGCGGACCTCGTCGGGAATGATCATTACCGCGAGCAGGCTGATCAAGCCGGTCGACATGAACGCGTAGGCGCAGACAATGTTTGCCGTGATCTTCAGGTTCTTGAGCTTGGGAAACGCGATCTCGCGGTAGACCTGGGCGAGCGTCTCGAATCCGCTCATCGCGAGCAGCGAGTGTCCGAACGCGACCACCATCCCGACGAGCGCCATGTCCGCCCAGAAGGTGCCCGTGAGCCAGCCGAGCGAATTCGGGGTGAAGCGCAGGTTTTCCGGCACCGGTGCTGGCGGCAATTTCCAGTCCGGCCGGATGAGCAGTGTGATCACGCACCAGACCAGCAGGATGCCCACCATCACGGTGGTGATCTGCATGATGCGCAGCGCCTTGCCACTCGATTCGTGGATCCCCTTGACGTTCTCCCACCAGAAGTAGCAGGTGACGGCGACACCAAACACGACTGAGAACCACGTAGGGTCGACGTGAATGGGCTGATGCGTCAGTTCGGCGATCTCGTTGATCAGCCGGCCGAGGTACTGTCCCGCGCTGACCGAACTGATGGGTCCGGTCAAGATGTAGTCCACCACCAGTGCCGAGACCGAAATCTTCGCCATCGTCGGACCCATACTGTCGCGCACGACGACGTACACGCCGCCGCGGACAAACATCCCGCAGCTCTCCACGTGCACCGTTCGGATGGCGTATCCGAAGATCATCACCGCGAGGATGAACCACGGCGCGGACTTCCCGATCGCCTGCTCGGCGATGCCGCCCACGTAGAACATGGTCGAGGCGAGATCGCTCAGCACGATCGCCGCTCCACGCCAAAAGGAGATAAAAGTTAGAGCTACAGTGGTCGCGATGACGACCTTCGCCGGGCCCGTTGCAGCGGTCTTAAAGCCCCCAGGAGGCTGGTGGGGCCCCGAATCTGGCATATGCGGAAAGCAGATCCTATTCTACGATCAAAAGGATGGACGCCGCGCGGCAGATGATCGGGATCCTGCGCCGCAATGGCTATTCCGCCTACCTGGTGGGCGGATGCGTGCGGGACCTGCTGCTCGGCCGCCAACCGAAGGATTTCGATATCGCGGCCAGCGCCCCGCCGGATGAGGTCGAGCGGCTATTTCCCGGTTCCGATCTGGTGGGCGCGCACTTTGGGGTCGTGCTCGTTCGCTGGGGCGGCGAGCAGGTGGAAGTGGCCGCCTACCGCGGCGAGAGCGGATATTCAGACCACCGGCATCCGGACGAAGTGCATTTCGAGCAGGATCCACGGGCGGATGCTGTGCGGCGCGATTTCACCATCAACGCGATGATGATGGATCCGGAGACCGGTGAGGTGCTGGATTACGTGGGTGGACGTGCCGACCTGGCCGCCGGAATCATTCGCGCGGTGGGCGACCCGCGCCAGCGCTTCGCCGAGGATCACCTGCGGATGCTGCGTGCGGTTCGCTTCGCCGCGCGGTTCGGCTTCGTGATCGAACCCGGGTCGCTGCACGCGATTGAAGAACTGGCCGGGGAGATCCGGACGGTGTCGAAGGAGCGCGTCCGCGATGAGCTCGACCGGATCCTGGTCGAGGGGGACGCCCGCCTGGGATTCGAATTGATGGCGCGGACGGGGCTGCTGAATTTCGTGATCCCGGAAGTGATGCCACCACCGCTGGAGATTCTCGGGCGGTTGCGGGATCCGTCGCATGACCTTGCCTGGGCGGCTCTGCTCCACCAGTTGGATGTGGACACCGCGTGCAGGGTCCTGGCGCGGCTAAGGTCCTCAACGGACCGGATCCGTCAAGTGGAAGCGCTGCTGGGCCATCGCGCCGGGTTCGGGCGGGTACGCGAAATGCCGGTCGCGGAATTGAAGAGGTTCCTGCGTGTCCCGCGGATTGAAGAACACCTCGAGTTGCAGAGGCTCGAGTGTGAGGCAGCGGGGAGCTTTCCTGCAGACTATGCGTTCGCGGCCGGGAAGTTGCGCGAGTTTCCCCGCGAGTTGCTATGGCCGGCGCGGCTGGTGACCGGAGATGATCTTTCCGCCGCGGGCTTGGCTCCCGGACCCCAATTCCGCGAAATTCTCCACGCCATTGAGACCGCCCAGCTTGAAGGAACCGTCGTCACGCGAGACCAGGCCGCAAGGTTCGTCAAGGACAATTTTTCTATTTGTATCAATAGTTTAGATGTGAATTCTTGACACTCATGCGCGGAGAGTGCTAGACTCCGAAACGGGCCCGGTTTCCTCAACCACGTTCGGTCCATCCCCAACAACCCCACAACCCCCGGAGGTTCAATCCATGAAGATTCGTCCCCTCTACGACCGGCTTGTCGTACAGCGGATCGAAGAGTCCGAGACCGTCCACAACGGAATCATTATCCCCGATTCCGCCAAGGAAAAGCCGCAGGAAGGCAAGGTCATCGCGGCTGGTAACGGCAAAAGGAACGACGACGGAACGCTGATTCCGCTCGACGTCAAGGCAGGCGACAAGATTCTATTCGGCAAGTATGCCGGAAACGAAATCAAGATTGATGGCGAAGAGTACCTGATCATCCGTGAGGATGAAGTGCTCGGAGTCTTGAGCTAAACAGGAGATTTCTCACATGCCAGCAAAACAGATTGTTTACAATGAGGCGTCCCGCCACGCGATTCTCCGCGGCGCCACGCAGTTGGCCAACGCTGTCAAAGTGACCCTCGGTCCCAAGGGCCGGAACGTGGTCCTCGAAAAGAAGTTCGGCGGTCCCACGATCACCAAGGACGGCGTCACCGTCGCCAAGGAAATCGAACTGAAGGATCCGCTGGAAAACATGGGCGCGCAGATGGTCCGCGAGGTTGCGTCGAAGACTTCCGACGTGGCCGGTGACGGCACCACCACCGCGACCGTGCTCGCCGAGCTCATCTTCCGTGAAGGCGTGAAGAGCGTGGCCGCGGGCGCGAACCCGATGGCGCTGAAGCGCGGTATCGAGAAGGCCGTCGACGCGGTTGTGGCCGAAGTCGCGAATATCTCGAAGCCGGTTTCGGGCGACATGATCGCGCAGGTCGGTTCGATCTCGGCTAACGGCGACGCCACGATCGGCAACATCATCGCCGAGGCGATGAAGAAAGTTGGCAAGGACGGCGTGATCACGGTCGAGGAATCGAAGACCATGACCACCGAGCTGCAGACCGTCGATGGAATGCAGTTTGACCGCGGCTACCTGAGCCCCTATTTCATCTCCGACCCCGACCGCATGGAAGCTGTCCTTGACGAGCCGCTGATCCTGATCCACGAGAAGAAGATCAGCAACATGAAGGACCTGCTGCCGCTGCTCGAGCAGGTGGCGCGCGCTGGCCGTCCGCTGTTGATCATCGCCGAGGAAGTGGAAGGCGAAGCGCTGGCCACCCTGGTTGTCAACAAGCTTCGCGGCACGCTGAATGCTTGCGCGGTGAAGGCTCCCGGATTCGGCGACCGCCGCAAAGCCATGCTCGAGGACATCGCGATCCTCACTGGCGGCAAGGCGATCTTTGAAGAGACCGGCATCAAGCTCGAAGGCGTGCGCGTTGAGGACCTCGGCCGCGCCAAGCGGGTCACGGTGGACAAGGACAACACGACCATCGTCGACGGCAACGGCCAGCAGAAGACGATCGAAGGCCGGATCAAGCAGCTCCGCGCCCAGATCGACGAAACAACCTCGGATTACGACCGCGAGAAGCTCCAGGAGCGCCTGGCCAAGCTCGCCGGCGGCGTCGCCGTAATCAAGGTCGGTGCGGCTACCGAGACCGAGATGAAGGAAAAGAAGGCCCGTGTCGAGGACGCCATGCACGCGACCCGCGCGGCGGTGGAAGAGGGCATCGTTCCGGGCGGCGGCGTGGCGTTGATCCGCGCGGCGTCAGCCCTGGCGGGCCTGCAGGTGTCGGGCGACGAGAAGATCGGCGTCGACATCATCCGCCGGGCATGCGAAGAGCCGCTGCGCCAGATCGCCGGCAACGCCGGGTTCGAAGGCGCGATCGTGTGTGAGAAGGTCCGTTCGAACTCCGATGTCAACTTCGGATTCGACGCCGCCGGCGACGTCTACGGCGACATGATCGCCGCGGGCGTGCTCGATCCGGCCAAGGTGACCCGCACCGCGCTCCAGAACGCATCCTCGATCGCATCTCTGATGCTGACCACGGAGGCGCTGGTCTGTGAGATTCCGGAAAAGAAGCCGGCAGCGGCTCCGGATCCGCACGGCGGCGACCACTAGACTATAGGCAAGGTTCGGTTCATCAGGTCCCGGCAGGGTGTCCCCCTGGCCGGGACCTTCAATTTTTTTGCGCGGACGTGATCTGTTCGCCGCGAAAAAAACGCGTTAGAGAGTAGAGACCACTCCCGCGCCGAAACTAGGAGGCGGCGCGGGAGTGCCAGGGAGCGATACCATGTAAAGTTCCGGAATGATCCTGGCTGTCCTGGTCTGGTTGTTATCCATTGCCATCGTGGTGGCATTCGCGATCCGGCGCTGGTGGTTCCCGCCTCCGGCGAGTGCAGTGGGCGCGGAGTTTGACTCGTACTTTGGAATCACGGCAATCCTGACGGGCGTGATCTTTTTGTCGGCACAGGTTGCCCTCGGGTGGGTGATCGTGCGCTACCGCGACAAGGGGGGAGCCGCGGTCCAGTCGCACGGCAACGACCGGCTCGAATGGATCTGGACGACGGCAGCCGCGATCTTGTTCATCGGATTGGGCTTGATCACCGCAGGCCTGTGGGCCAAGGTGCACATCGAGCCTGCTCCGGCCAACGCCATGCGGGTCGAAGTTCTGGCCAAGCAGTTCGCCTGGAGTTTCCGCTACGCAGGCCCCGATGGACGCTTCGGACGGACCAGCATCCGGATGGTCAACGACGCCAACGGGAATCCGTTCGGGCTGGACGACACCGATCCGGCGGGGCGCGACGACATCGTTACATCGACTCTGCGGGTGCCGGTGAACGTTCCGGTTCAGCTCACACTACAGAGCCGGGACGTGATCCACAACTTCTTTGTCCGCGAGCTGCGCATGAAGCAGGACGCGGTGCCGGGAATGCGGATCCCGCTTCCGTTCCTGGCCAACCGCACCGGCGAATTCGAGATCGCCTGCTCGGAGCTGTGCGGACTCGGGCATCACCAGATGCGTAGCAAATTGACCGTCATCACCGCCGAGGCGTTCGCCGATTGGCAGAAGCAGATGCTCGAACAGTTGAGGCAGCAGCAATGAGCCAGGTCCATGCGCCGCCACAGGGATTCCTGCGCCGGTGGATCTTCAGCACCGACCACAAGGTGATCGGGCTGCAGTACTACTTCCTCGCGCTGTTCTCGGCCATCATCGGAATGGTGCTGTCGGCGGCGATGCGCTTCCACCTGGTGTATCCTGACGCCAAGGTCAGGCTGTTCGGCTGGTTGTGGCCGGACGGTGCGCCGGGTGGACAGATGACGCCCGAGCTTTACCTGTCGCTGATGACCATGCACGGGACCCTGATGGTGTTCTTCGTGTTGACCGCGGCGCCGCAGTCGGGATTCGGAAACTACTTCATTCCGCTTCAAATCAGCGCGCCGGACATGGTATTCCCGCGCCTGAACATGCTGTCGTTCTGGGTCACATTCCTGGCGCTGGTGACGCTGCTGGCGGCGTTCTTCGTCCCCGGGGGTGCACCGCTCGGCGGCTGGACGGCGTATCCTCCACTCAGCGCGATCGGCGAAGTCGCGGGGCCTGGCCAGGGCCTCGGAATGGACCTGTGGATCCTGAGCATCGCCCTGTTCTCGATCGCATCGCTGATGGGATCGATCAATTTCCTGACCACGCTGGCCGATCTCCGCGCGCCTGGCCTGGGGCTGTTCGACCTGCCGCTCACCTGCTGGGGCTGGCTGGTCACAGCCCTCATCAGCCTGTTCGCATTTGCGGTGCTGCTGCCCGCGGGGATTCTGCTGCTGCTCGACCGGAACATCGGCACCAGCTTCTTCGTGCCGTCGAATCTGCTGGTGAACGACCGGCTCCTCGACCACAAGGGCGGATCGCCGCTTCTGTTCCAACACCTGTTCTGGTTCTTCGGACATCCGGAGGTCTACATCGCGATCCTGCCGGGAATGGGTGTGATCTCGACCGTGCTGTCGACGTTCGCGCGCAAGCCGGTTTTCGGGCGGATGGCGATGATCTACGCCCTGCTGGCGATCGGATTCCTGGGCTTCCTGGTGTGGGGCCACCACATGTTCATCAGCGGGATGAGTCCGTACTCCTCGATCGCGTTCTCGCTGATCACGCTGGCGGTGGGAGTTCCGAGCGCGATCAAGACGTTTAACTGGATCGGAACTCTGTGGGGCGGGCAACTCCGCTTCACGACGGCAATGCTGTTCGCGCTCGGGTTCGTTTCGCTGTTTGTCAGCGGCGGGATTACCGGGATCTTCCTCGGCCAGCCAGCGATCGATCTCTACATGCACGACACCTATTTCGTGGTCGGCCACTTCCACCTGATCATGGGTGTCGCGGCGGTGTTCGCGCTGTTCGCGGCGACGTTCTACTGGTTCCCGAAAATGTTCGGACGGATGCTCAGCGAACCCCTGGGCAAGGCGCATTTCTATATCACGTTTCTGGGCGTGTACGCGATTTTCGTGCCGATGCACCTGGCCGGGATCGTGGGCAATCCGAGACGATATCCTGACTTTAAGGAGTTCGAGTTTCTGGCCAGCCTGATGCCCATGCACAAATTCATCACGCACGCCGCGTTCACCACGGCGGCGGCGCAGTTGATTTTCCTGTTCAACTTGTTCTACAGCATGCGGCGTGGAGTTCCTGCGCCACAGAATCCCTGGGAGGCATCGACCCGTGAGTGGAATTGAAGTTACGGTGGAGCGTCCGAGCAAGCTGGGAGTGACGCTCGCCTGCGCGTCCGTCACGATGATGTTCGCAGCCATCACGAGCGCCGCCATCTTCCGCAGCGGCGACACCGATTGGACACGGATCCCGATGCCGCCCGCGCTGTGGCTGAACACTCTGGTGCTGATCGTGTCGAGCTACGCGATCCAGAAGCTCAACCGGACCTGGTCGATTCTGCTCGGATTCGTGTTCCTGGCCGGGCAGGGATACGTGTGGATGGGACTGCGCGCTTCCGGGATCAGCGAAGCGTTCTTCTATGTGTTCACGGTGGCGCACGCGGTCCACGTGGTGGGCGGGCTGTTCGCGATGTGCTTCGTGCGGATCGAGTCGGCGCGGATCTACTGGCACTTCCTCACCGGACTGTGGATGTACCTGATGCTGCTGTTCTGGATCTGGAGATGAGCGCATGAGTCCGGCGTGGTCTGGTGGACAATCGCCCTTCGCGATCGGCTCGAAGAAGCTGGGGATGTGGCTGTTCCTGGCTTCGGACTCGCTGACCTTCGCGACGATGCTCGCCGTCTACACGTTCGTGCGGTACGGCTCGCCGGACTGGCCCGCGCCGTTCGCGTTTTCACCGAGCATCCTGTTCTCGACAGGGATGACGCTCGTGTTGCTGTCGTCAAGCCTGACCATGGTGCACGCGGTGCAGGCGATGCACGCGGGAGACCGCGCGCGGACGGTCCGCTGGATCCTGGCGACGATGCTCGGCGGGGCGCTGTTCGTGGGCCTGCATCTCACCGAGTGGATCCACCTGATCCGCGATGAGAGGATGACGCCATGGTCGAATCCGTGGGGCGCGCCGCTGTTCGGCGCCGCGTTCTTCGGGATCACCGGGCTGCACATGCTGCACGTGACCGCGGGAGTCGTCTACCTGGGAATCGTGGCGGCGGGAGTCCGGCGCGGCCGCTTCAGTGATGAAGACGTCGAGGTGAGCGGGCTCTACTGGCACTTCGTCGATCTGGTTTGGATGTTCGTTTTCCCCTTGATCTACCTGATGTCGGTGAAGCCATGAACAATTTCCGCGTCTGGATTCTGCTGTTGGCGCTCACGGCGGTGGAGGTGTTCCTGGCCTACGTGAAGGCGCCGCTGGCGATGATGCTGGTGGCGCTGCTGGCGCTATCGGTGCTCAAGTCGGCCTACATTATTGGCTACTTCATGCACATGAGGCAGGAAAAGCGTAGCCTGAAGCTGGCGATCTTCCCGGTTGTGATCCTGTTGATCCTGGCGCTGTTTGGAATCCTGCCGGACGCCAAGGCACAGTGCGTGATGTGCCAGCGCAACGCGGCGGCTCAGAATGAAGCCGGGATCCGGCGTCTGAACCGCGCGATCGGCGCGATGGTGGCTCCGCCGCTCCTTATGATGGCGGCGATCGTCTGGCGGCTCCAGCGCGGCGGGCGATCACAACCGCGGCTCCCAGGGTCAGAAGGGTAACCGCCGCGCCGAGGTAGAAGGTCCAAGGCTGGAAACGCATCTCGACGAAATGTTTCCCCGGGCCGATCACGATCCCGCGGAATGCGCCGTTCACTTCCAGAATCTCCGCCCGTTGGCCGTCGACGGTGGCCCGCCAGCCGGGATACCAGGTATCGGTGACAACGAGCAGACCCCGGCACGCCGCGGTGGCCTCAAGCCTGAGCCGCCGCGGCTGATGCTCCAGCCAGCGGACGGGCTCGGGTTGTGAACAGGTCTGCAACGCCGGCGCGGCCGTGGAGACGGTGGCGATCCGCTTGAAGTCGACGTTGTATTCGGCCTTCCGCTGTTGCGCTTCATGCACGATCCAGGCGCGCGGAAAGGCGTTCGGATTCCGGTAGACCTTCCATCCGTTGGGCGCCGCGTAGACCTCCTCCTGACCGGGCCGCACCGGTTCTTTCGCGACGCTGAACCGGACGCCCATCATGTCCTGGATTTCCTTGGCCGGCCATTCGATCCCATAGGCGTTCGCGGTGACCCCAGCGGTAAAGCCGCCGGTGGAGTGGATCAAGTGCCAGTCGCCGAAGTTGTACTTGATGCCGTCGCTGGTTTCCACGCGGAACGGCCAGCCGGGCTGGCCCTTGAGGAACGTCATGACATCGCGGTGATCCCAAAGCCTCTGGAGAAACGAGTTGGGGTTGGGGGATGTGGGGAGAAAGACGCGGCCCTGGGACAGCTCGATCAGCGAGATCGCGAGGAGCCCGGGGGGAAGCAGGCGTCCGCCGATCACCAGCACCGCGGCGGCGAGACTCATCATGAAGCCGATGCCGGAGAACCGGTCCACATAGTCCAGCTTGCCGGCCATGCGGAGGCCGAATGAGCCGGCGGTCAGCAGCACCCCGAGCGTCAACAGGACCGCCGGGAGGCGGCGCGGGACCCGTTCGCGCAGAGCGTCCAGGCCGAAGGCTGCCAGCGGCGCCACGGCAAAGCTGAACAGCATGGTGATCCGGGCAGGCGCCCGCGCCTTGTCAAAACCGGGCAAAATATAGAGGAGCCCGTAGAGTCCGTTGTATTCAGCCATCGCGCAAACGAGGCCCGCGACGGCGACCGCGGCGAAGATCCGGACCTCGGTGCGGTTCCAATAACGAAGCCCCGCAAGCACGACGGCCAGGCCCACGGCGCCCACCAATAACGGAGTGTGGCCGGTCTCAAACGGGAGCACGATCCCAGGCAAGTGAACCGGCTGCAACGAGTACCGTTCATGGACCGGGAAGGGAACCCGTTGATCCCAGGTGAGGGGGTGCGGCGCGCCCGCCCAGCGCACCGCCAGTCTTCCGAACTCGCTGCCGGGCAGCAACTGCAACGCTCCACCGGCAAGCGAGAAAGCGCCAGCGACACCAGCGAGCCACACCGGCGTCCATTGAACACGCGGGATCGCCTGGGCGGCAAGGACCGCGCACACCGCCAGAGTCAGATAGTAGGGAGCCTGATGGTGTCCGCTCAGCCAGGAGATTCCGCAAACCGCGCCGGCAAGCGCCGCGTTCGCCCAAGGCTGCCCGCCGCGGACCGCGCGGATCGCGAACAAGAAGGCCAACGGCACCCAGATGACACCGGAGAACACTTCCGGCCAGTCGGTGGCGCCCAAATAGCCGCCGAACGCGAACAGGCAGCCGGCGAACACGGATGCGCTCCTCGAACGTCCGGTGTCGCGTGCAAGCCAATAGCAGAAAACGGCCCCGAGCCAGTGGACCAGGACGAAGTACCAGTCGAGCAGGCCTGGATTAATGTGGCCGTCCTGGTAGGAGCCCAGCATGAGCAGGGGCCATTGGAGCGGCATGGCAACGCCCGTCCATTGGCCAAGAAACGGCTGCCCGTTCCACTGATGGGGATCCCAAAGGGGGAACCGGGTGTGACGCCACTCCGAGGCCATGAACTGGAACCTGGGCAGGACCATGTGCGCGAGGTCCGGCGAATCGAGCCACGTATATTGATTCGTGAGAACGAGTTTCCAGTAGAACCCGATCGAGAGCAGGAGCAGGACGGCGGGCCCCATGACCCTCAACCAAAGCGGCATTACCGTTCAATCATAAAGCAGAAGGGACAACCACTTGGTTGTCCCTTCGCGGTGCCGATCCGGGTCGGTCCTGGATTCGTGTTTTCTTGGTCCCCTTCGAATCGGGGCGCCTCTCAGTATAGCTCAGCCCATTGTGGCTATCTTCGAACCAGTGCGGGAGGCTTTCGGCGACCGGTTCGAAGCCAGAAAGCCGGACTTGGCGCAGGACCTCTGGCGGAATCCGCGCGGCGCGGCGCGGGAGTACCTGCAACGCCAGGAGCTACCGGCACCGAAACGCGCACCGACATCGTCCACAGCCCGGCGTACCAGGGTCTCCGCGTCCACCGTCCGTGCGACCTCTTCGAGCGTGAGGGCCTCGTACTCGAACAATACGAGTGCCGCACGCGCCACCGGCGCGGCCACCTCGCCCGCGAGCGGATCCACGGGCCGAGCCACAAACGTGTAGCCTTCCAACGTGTCCCACCGCCGCTCCTTCTCCCACCTCTTGCGCAACTGGTTGCGAGCAACCGCCAACAGGAAAGCCCGCAACGCAGCGCGGCTGGGATCGAAGCGTTGCATCCTGGGCGACAGACGGAGTTCCGGTCATGCGCCACGCCGGTAAATCGTATCTTTGTGGTCGCTCCAGGCCGCGAGTATTGCAGAGTGCGTCATCGTCCGCCTTCACCGGCAGAGGCAGAAAAGATCCGGTATTGGCGCTACAAAGGCGGCCGGATCGCGGCGAGCGCAGCATATGCCGCTTTGGCGACCGCCGGATCGGTATCGTGCTGGAGCCGCGCTAGCGCCGGAATAGCGGCACTGTCCCGCCGCCGCGCGACTGAATGGATGACGCCGGCCAGCAACCTTCCCTGGAGGGTACGCAAGGCGGCGCGGAGCGCTTCATCCGCGGCCGGTCCGGGGATCTGGTCGAGACCCGTCCGCGCGTAATGGGACAGTTGGGGATCGGCGAGCAAAGCGGCGAGCGCGGGGACAGCTTCCGGTCCTCCGGTCACAGCCAGGCGCTGGCAGGCTTTGGCCTTGGCGTAGGGCGAGCCGCCAGGGTCCTTCAGGATCTCCACGAGCTTGGCCGGAGGCAGCGCCATGATCACCTGGGCGGTTCCGTACTTTTCATCCGTCATCGGCTGAGGGGGTGGGTTCTGTTGCGCGAACATCGGGATCTCCTTACAGCGACCAGGGATCCCGCATCGTGCGCGACCGCATCCGGTTGGCCTGCTCGTCGTTCCGGAACGTGTCCGTTGCCGGATCGAACCGCAGCGTCCGTCCTAACTGAAACGCAATGTAGGCGGCGTGGCAGGCAATGTGAGTCTGGCAGGCGGCGAGCGCATTGGCGCGCGGCAGGCGGCGCGACTTGACGCAATCGACGAAGTCCCGCACGTGATTCGTGGTTGCTTCCGCGGCCTGCTCCTTGGGTGTGTCACGGACTTCGGAGCGCAGATTGTCCGACACAGCGATCCGGCCGCCGTCGGCTGTTTCGACCCATCCGCTCTCGCCCTCGTACCGGATGTGGCAGCTTCCCAACCCGAGGAAGCCGCTGTCGCGGAGCATGAGTTCCACTCCATCGGCGTACCGGCAGCGGATCGAGTACGGCGTGTCGGCGCCCATTCCTTTGGGCTCGTACTCGACAGGAGCGGTGGCATCGGCGCCCGCGACCCACTGGCACAGGTCGAGCGTGTGCGAACCCCATTCGAGAATCCCGCCTCCGTGGAAGTCGAAGTATCCGCGCCAACGTCCTTGAACGTAGGAAGGATGGCAGGGACGCCAGGGAGCCGGTCCGAGCCAGCGGTCCCAATCGGTGACCTGCTTGGAAGGCTCGGGCTGGCCGGGGAGCCAGGCGTGGGTCGTCGCCGGCGGCCAGCGATTCCCGGGTCCGGCCTCCGCGTGGACGGTGCGGAGCTTTCCGAGCTTGCCGCTCCGGGCCAATTCGTACGCGTGGATGAAATTCGCGCCGTTGCGCCGCTGGGTTCCGGCCTGGTAGACACGGCCGAGGCGTTGCATGGTGTCGGCGAGCGCCCGGCTCTCGGCGATCGTCATCGAGCAGGGCTTCTCGCAATAGATGTCCTTGCCCGCGCGCGCCGTCAGGATGGAGAGCAGGGTGTGCCAGCGGTCGCCCGTGGCGATCAGGACCGCGTCAATGTCCTTGCGCGCCCACAGCTCTTCCTGATCGCTGTACATGGCGCAGTCGCGATTGCCGTACTTCTGGTCGGCCATGCTCTTGACGGTCTCACGGCGCTCGTTGCGGACGTCGCAGATGGCCAGGAACTGGACATCGGACTGGGCAAGGAAACTGGTCAGCACGCGTGCGCCGCGTCCACCGATTCCGAGTCCGCCGAGGGTGACACGGTTGCTGGGGGCGGTCTGTCCGTTCAATCCGAGAGCGGAAGCGGGGATGATCATCGGCGCGCGGAGAAGGCTCCGGCGGGAGGGGTTGTTGAGCGCCATTCCGGTAACGATACTATCATGGGAGCGATGATGACGCGACGGTACGTTCTGATGTCGATGATGCCTCCCGCGGAGCCGGCCATCCGGTTGCATATCGGGAACTATGGGTTGCAGGCCTTGCCGGTGATGGAGGCGCTCGAGTTCGTGCGGCGCACGGGCTACGACGGGCTGGAGCTGTGCGTGCTGGCGGGATGGCCGAGTGAGCCCAAGTCGCTGGATGCGGGGGCGCGGCGGCGGATCCGGGAGTCCGGCTTCCCGGTGCCGACGATCCTGGATGGCATGAGTCTGGCCGGTACCGACGACGCGCACCGTGCGAGTCTGGCGCGGATCGTGGAGGTCGCCGCGCTGGCCCACGACATCGCGCCGGGGCATCCGCCGATCCTCCAGACGGTGCTGGGTGGCAAGCCCGGGGAGTGGGAGTCAGCCAAGGAGCGCATGGCGGACCGGTTGAGCGCGTGGGGAGCAGCGGCGGCGCAAGCCAAGGTCCGGCTGGCGGTGAAGGCGCATGCGTTCCAGGTGGTGGACACGCCGGAGAAGCTCCTTTGGCTGCTGGGCCGCGCCGCGAGTCCGGCGTTGTCGGCGATCTACGACTATGGGCATTTTGAGGCGCGGGGGTTGGAGATCGAGCCGACGATGGACCAGTTGCTGGGGCGGTCGTCGTTCATCACGGTGAAGGATTCGCGGACCACCGGGGGGAAGATCGAGTACTTGCTTCCGGGGGACGGGAAGGTCGACTATGGGCGGTACTTCGCCAAGGTCCGGCAGATGGGGTGGAGGGGTTGGGTCCTGGTGGAGGTGACGCGGCAGCTTCAGACCGCGCCGGGATACGATGGGCGGGCGGCGGCGGTGCGGGCGTATGGGAGCATGTCGGCGGCGTTGAAGAAGGCAGGATTGCGGGGGTGAAACGAGCAACGGCCTGCCTCATCCTGTTAGCGGCGGGCGGCCGGGACGTCTGGTAGAGGTGATCCGCGCGGCTCCCCCTAGAGACCGCGCGGACGGCTTAAACACAGCGTACCGGAGGCATCCGCAACAGTCGCGAAGAAGTTGTAAGGATTCAGTAAAGCCTGCACTGCATGCTACGCTGAAAAGATCCCCCGTTCATGAGTGAAATCACGATCACCCTGCCGGACGGCAGTCAAAAGCAGGTCCCGGCGGGAGCTAAGCCTATTGAGATCGCCCGGTCGATCAGCGCCCGGCTCGCCGACGACGCCGTTGTCGCGCGGGTCAATGGAGGCCTGTTCGATCTCACCCGTCCGCTTGAAGAGAGCGCGAGCCTTGAGATTCTGACTTCGAAGAATCCGGAAGCGCTTGAAGTCTACCGCCATTCGACCGCCCACCTATGCGCCGCCGCGGTCCTGGAGCTGTTCCCTGGGACGCAGCTCGGCATCGGTCCGCCGACTGAGGCCGGGTTCTACTACGATTTCCAGCGCGAGGCGCCGTTCACGCCCGAGGACCTCGAAAAGATCGAGGCGAAGATGTGGGAGATCCAGGCGCGCGACCTTCCCTATGAGCGCGTGATGACCCAGAAGGACGAGGGTCTGCGCAAGTATTCCGACGCGTGGATGAAGTGCGGGCTGATCGCGGAAAAAGCGGACGAATATTTTTCCGAGTACACCCTCGGGCCGCACTTCATCGACTTCTGCCGCGGTCCCCATGTCCCATCCACAAAGCGGATCAAGGCATTCAAGCTGCTGATGGTGTCCGGCGCCTACTGGAAGGCGAACGAAAAGGGCGCACGGCTCCAACGGATCACCGGCACGGCCTTCTTCAGCAAGAAGGAACTCGACGAATATCTCCACCAGGTGGAGGAGGCGAAGAAGCGCGACCACCGCAAGCTTGGCCGCGAGCTCGACCTGATCAGTATCCAGGAGCTCGCCGGGCCCGGACTCATCTTCTGGCATCCCAAAGGCGGCATCATCCGGAAGCAGCTCGAAGACTGGATGCGCGAGGAGTACCTGAAGCGCGGCTACTCGCTCGTCTACACGCCGCACGTCGGCCGCTGGCAACTGTGGGAGACTTCAGGCCACGCCAATTTCTACGCCGACAACATGTTCGACCGGATGGAGCTGGACGACGCCGAATACCAGCTCAAGCCGATGAACTGCCCGTTCCATATCCTGATCTACAAGGACAAGCTTCGCAGCTACCGTGAGCTGCCGGTCCGGCTCGGCGAACTTGGCACGGTTTACCGCTATGAGCGTTCGGGCACGCTGCACGGACTGCTGCGCGTACGCGGATTCACGCAGGACGACGCGCACATCTTCTGCCGTCCCGACCAGATTGAGGACGAGATCGTCAATTGCCTCCAGTTCGCCGTGGACGTGCTCACCACGTTCGGGTTCGACAAGTACGAAGCGGAGCTGTCCACTTGGGATGGCGGCGCCTCGGGCAAGTACGACGGCGAACCGGAGCAGTGGCAGCTCGCCGAAAAGGCGTTGCGTAACGCCTGCGAGCGGCTGAACGTCGCGGCCAAGGTGATGACGGACGAGGCCGCCTTCTACGGTCCGAAGATCGACGTGAAGCTGGTTGACGCGATCGGCCGCAAGTGGCAGCTTTCAACTGTCCAGTTCGACTTCACCCTGCCGCGCCGGTTTGGACTCGAGTACATCGCGGACGACGGCAAAGCGCACCAGCCGGTGATGTGCCACCGGGCGCTGTTCGGCTCAGTAGAGCGCTTCTTCGGAATCCTGCTCGAACACTATGCCGGTGCGTTTCCGGTGTGGCTCGCACCGGTACAGGTGGCCGTGCTACCGATCGCCGACCGTCACTTGGACTATGCGCGTTCGGTGGCAGCCGCGCTCGAACGCGCCGGACTCCGTGTGGAAGTGGACGACAACAAGGAAAAGGTTAACAACAAGATCCGCATCGCGCAGGTGAACAAGGTCCCCTACATGCTGGTGGTGGGCGATCGAGAGGCAGAGAACGGGACCGTGTCGGTCCGCAACCGGCGGCACGGCGACCAGGGATCGAAGCCGCTGGACGAAGCCGTGGCGCTGATCCGCGGGCTGGCCGAGTCGCGCAAGCCGTTCGAGTGATGTCCTGGGTTCTGGCGGCGCTGGTCACGGGCGCGGCGGTGTTTTGCGTGCTCGTGGTGGTGGCCGCGAGGTCGTACCTCGCCCAGACGCCCGGGGTGCGCGGACAGACGGATCCGGTCAGCATCCTCAAGCCGCTCGCCGGAATCGACGAGGGCCTGGAGGAGAACCTGCGCAGTTTTTTCCGCCAGGATTACGGGGGTGCTTTCGAGGTACTGTTCGCGGTGCGCGAGGCCGCGGATCCCGCCGTTGCCGTGGCCGAGCGGGTTCGTGCGGGATATCCTGGCGTGCCCAGCCGCGTGTTGATCGTGGGCGAGCCGCCCTGGCCCAACGCGAAAGTCTGGAGCCTCCACCACCTCACTCAGGCCGCGGCGTATGACCTGCTGGTGATGAGCGACAGCGACATCCGGGTGACACCGGACTTTCTCGCCACAGTGGCCGCCGAGTTCAGCGATCCGGCGCTGGGCGTCACCACGTGTCCGTACCGCGCAGTTCCGGGGGCAAGCCTTTGGTCGAAGCTCGAAGCGATGATGATGAACACCGAGTTCCTCGCTGGAATCCTCGCCGCGCGGCTGATCGAAGGGATGCGCTTCTCGGTGGGTCCGACGATCGTGGCGCGTAAGGCGGCGATCGCCAAGACGGGCGGGTGGCCAGCGCTCAGCGATTTCCTGGCCGAGGATTTCGTACTGGGGCAGCGGGCGGCAGAAGCAGGGATGGGCGTGGGGCTGTCGCGGTACGTGATCGAGCACCGGATTGGGAGCGCCGCCTTCGTTCCCAACGCGCGGCACCGCCTGCGCTGGTGCCGTTCCACTCGAAGGTCGCGGCCCGTGGGGTATGCGGGGCAGGTTTTCACGAATCCCGTTCCGTTGGCGGTCCTGCTGCTGGCGGCCGCACCGGGGTGGTGGCCGTTGTGCGCGGCGGCGCTGGTCTTGCGTGGATGGGCAGCCTACGGGACCGCAGGGAGGATCCTGCGCGATCCCCTGTGCCGCGCCAACTGGTGGCTCATTCCCGCCGCCGACTTCGCGAGCTTCCTGTTTTGGCTGGGTGGATTCTTCGGCAACACGATCGCCTGGCGCGGCCGGACCTTCTTCCTGCACAAGGACGGCAGATTCGAGCGCATCGCATGAGGACTCTGTGGCTGCTGCTGGCCGCGCCGCTTGCCGCCCAGCAGAAGGAAGTGATCGTGGTGACGGGCACCTACGAGCCGGTTCCACTCGAGGAGGCCGACCGCCCGGTGCGGTCCGAGCCGGTGCGGGGGCCGCAAACGCTGATCTCGAACTCGCCCACCGATTTTCTGAATCGCGACTCGTCGGTCGATCTGAGGCAACGCGGATCCCATAATATCCAGACTGATGTGTCGATCCGCGGCAGCACGTTTGGTCAAACGCTGGTGTTGATCGACGGCATGCGGATGAATGATGTCCAGAGCGGCCACCACAATCTCGATCTGCCGCTGGCGATGGAGTCGATCGAGTCGGTGGAGATCCTGAAGGGTTCCGGGTCCACGCTTTACGGGTCCGATGCGGTGGGTGGCGTGATCCACTTCATCACCCGTCCGCCCGAGGCAAGCGAGTTCCGTGTGCGCACGGGGATCGGGAATTTCGGCGTCAACCAGCAGCGCGTCTCGGGCGCATACGTCCGGGGCGCTCTGAGTCAGCAGCTTGCGGCAACCCGCGATTTTTCGACCGGGTTCATTCCGAACCGCGACTACCGGAATCTCGCGCTCACATCGGGTACGCAATTCAAAGGGACGAGCGTCCTGCTCGGCCACTCCGACAAGCCTTTCGGCGCGGAGCAGTACTACGGCAACTTCAACTCGTGGGAGCGCACCAAGACGTGGTTCGCCACGGCCCGGCAACGGATCGGCGAACGCACGACGGTCTCAACCGCTTTCCGCCGGCACACGGATTTGTTCGTCCTTTTCCGCGACCGTCCCCAGGTGTTCACCAACCGCCATGCCGCAAAGAGCTGGCAGGCATCCTTCCGCCGCTGGGAGGACCTGGGCCACGGCATGCGCCTCCACTACGGAGCCGAAGGACTGCACGACACCATCGCCAGCACGAACCTCGGCAACCACAGCCGTGCGCGCGCCGCCGCCTACGCCGCGCTCGACGCCCGCGCGCTGCGCCGGTATTCGTTCTCTGTGGGCGTCCGTGAGGAGCTGCTGGGTTCGGCCGACAGCCAGGTGAGCCCCACCGCGGCGGTTGGCGCCTGGATCACGGGAAACCTCAAGCTCAGAGCGAGCCTGAGCCGCGCCTTCCGCTTGCCGACATTCACCGACCTGTACTACCGCGATCCAGCCAACCAGGGGTCCGCGGACCTCCGGCCCGAGCGCGCCTGGAGTTACGAGGGTGGACTCGACTGGAACGCGGGCGGCCGCCTTCGCGGCTCCGTGACCGTCTTCCAGCGGCGCGAGCGCGATGGCATTGACTACGTCCGGCGGTCGCCCACCGAGATCTGGCGGGCGACCAATTTCCAGAGCATCCGCTTCACCGGAGTGGAGGCGTCGGCCGTAGCGAGAGTCCGCGGCAAGCACCTGCTGGACCTCTCCTACACCGGGCTCACCGGATTCCAGAATCAACTGGCCGGGATTTTTTCCCGCTACACATTCAACTATGCGTCGAGCTTGGGAGTAGCAAGCTGGCAGACGGCCTTGGGCGGAGATGTTGTCCTTCGCGCGCGCCTCGGCGCGGTGCAGCGGTTCGCGCGGGATCCCTACGCAGTGCTCGATATCTATGCCGCGCGCACACGCGGACGCTGGCATCCCTTCGTGCACTTGACCAACCTGTCGGACAGCGTGTATCAGGAGATCTTCGGAGTCCGGATGCCAGGGCGGGCGGCGGTCGCGGGAGTGGAAGTGAAAGTCTGGTGATCCCGCGGCGAGACCGTGTGGTGGATCCACTCCCCGATCACTGCCACGGCTAGCGCCGCACTCATGAGCGCCCAACGGTTGTTCCAGACCCGCCGGCCTGCCAGTAGCTCGGGTGCCCGCTTGTAGTCCGGACGCGCGGTCTAGACGCCGCAGAACCACGGCGTTGCGTTGCGGGGAGATCAACTCGTCCTAGACCCAATACTGTTCACTTAACGTTTCTTGATCCGCAATACGATCTTGACGCGGCGGGTCTGGCATCGTCCGCGTGGCCTCAGGTTGTAGTTGCTCATCTT
>VFZX01000110.1 GCA_016871015.1 Acidobacteriota bacterium
TGTCTCGATGGTTTCCGGTGCCGGTCTCGGTCGCGAGACGCTACTCGAGGCCTTGTGCTGAGCAGCGCTGCCCAAGTGTCGCGGATCCCACGACACGAGCCCGCTGAGTCAAAGGGATATCCACCAGCTAGCAAATGCTATGCTAGGACTTTCCCTATGACATCAACAACTTCGCCGTCCGCCGGAACCACTGGCGGAAAGGTGATTCTGCTGACTCCGAGGGGCTTCTGCGCGGGCGTGGTGCGGGCGATCGACGTTGTTAAGATTGCGTTACAACTGTACCCGGCGCCCATCTACGTGCGCAAAGAGATTGTCCACAACCGGCACGTGGTTGAAGAGCTGCGGGCCTTGGGCGCGGTCTTTGTCGAGGAACTGGACGAGGTGCCGGCCGGCGCACGCGCGATCTTCAGCGCGCATGGGGTTTCGCCGGAGGTGCGGCGGCAGGCAACGGATCGGTCGCTGAACGTGATCGATGCGACCTGCCCGCTGGTCACCAAGGTCCATCTGGAAGCGCTGCGGTTCGCCAAACAGGGGTATACGATCCTCCTGATTGGGCACCGCGACCACGACGAAGTGATCGGCACGATGGGCGAGGCGCCGCACTCGACGATCGTGGTGTCCGATGAGGCCGAGGCCGAAACCGTCGCCGTGCCGGATCCGGAGCGGGTGTGCTATCTGACGCAGACGACACTGAGCCTGGACGAGGCGGCTGGGATCATCGCCAAGCTGAAGAACCGGTTTCCGAAGATCCAGGGACCGCCCGCACAGGACATCTGTTACGCGACGGAAAACCGGCAGCAAGCTGTGAAGGCCGTGTCCGCTGACTGCCAGCTTCTGCTCGTGGTCGGATCGGCGAACAGTTCGAACTCGCGCAGGATGGTGGAGGTCGCACTGAACATGGGCACTCCGGCCTACTTGGTCGACGACTACAAGGGGCTGGATCCGGCGTGGTTCATCGGGGTTGAGACCGTGGTCGTGACCGCGGGTGCCTCGGCCCCCGAACACCTCGTTCAGGATCTGATCGCGAATCTCCGCACGCAAGGATATACCGAGCTCGAAGAGCGCGAGGTCAAGCAGGAGGACGTGAGGTTCAGCCTGCCTGGGGAGTTGCAGCAGGCCCAGCGCCTCACTCAAATCGCGCTATGACGGCCGGCGTTCAAATTCAGGACGCAACCGGAGCCGCCACTGCCAAGGCCGTGGCGCGTGCACGCGAATCGCTGCTTGCCCGGCGTCACCGCGATGGATACTGGTCGGCGGAGTTGACCGCGGATTCGACGCTTGAGTCCGATTATGTTCTGCTTCAATTGTGGCTGTATCCGCCGGAGGGCGAGGTGTGGAACCCAGCGACGCGGGCGCAGGTTGATCGTGCGGTGCAGTCAATCCTCAGCCGCCAGTTGCCGGACGGCGGCTTCAACATCTATCCCCGCGGGCCTTCGGAGCTGAGCGCTTCCGTGAAGGCATACTTCGCGCTCAAGCTGGGCGGGATTCCGGCCACCGATCCGCGGATGGTGCGAGCGCGCGAACTGATCCTGCGGAAGGGCGGGCTGCAGTCGGCCAACAGCTACGTCAAGATCAACCTGTCGCTGTTCGGGCTCTATCCGCGCGAACACACGCCGTCTATCCCGCCGGAGCTGATCCTGGCGGGGAACCTGATCTATCACATGTCGGCTTGGACGCGCGCGATCGTGCTGCCGCTCGCTGTGGTTCACGCGTCTGATCCGCGGCGTCCGGTGCCAGCGGGGTTCGACCTGCGGGAGCTGGCCGCGCCGGGGGTGAGTTTCGCGCTCGCGGCGGGTCCGGGCCGCGGACCATTCCTGTTGGCGGACCGGGCGCTGAAGCTGTGGGAGAAGTATGGCAGCCGCCGGATGCGGCGCCTGGCCGTGGAGCGCTGCAAGGAATGGATTGTCGCGCACACCCGGCACTCCGAAGGGCTGGCGGCCGTCTACCCGGCGATGCAGTATACGGTGATGGCGCTCGATGTCCTCGGATATCCGCCGAACCACCCCGAGGTCCAGGAGGCGCGGCGGCAGTTCAACGCGCTGATGGTGGACGATGGCCGGCGGTTCTTCCTCCAGCCGTGCTTTTCGCCGGTTTGGGATACGGCGATCACGGCCTACGCTCTGGGCGAGTCGGGTGACGGCGCGGCGCTTGAACGGACCGCTGACTGGCTGATTTCGAAAGAGTGCCGCCGGAAGGGCGACTGGGCGGTGAACCGGCCTGGGGTCGAGCCGTCCGGCTGGTACTTCGAGTTCGCCAACGAGCACTATCCGGATATCGACGACACGGCGATGGTCCTGCTGGCGCTCGGCCACGCACAGCCGGGTGACCCGGTCCGGAAGAGGCAGACGGTTGATCGCGCAGTCGCCTGGCTCGTTGCCATGCAGAGCAAAGACGGCGGATGGGCGGCCTTCGATGCGGACAACGATTGGAAGTTTCTGGAGAAGGTCCCGTTCGCCGACCACAACGCGATGCTCGATCCCAGTTGTCCCGACATCACGGGACGCGTGCTCGAAGCGCTCCGGGCGCACGGCGTGCCAGAGCAGCACCAGGCGGTGCAGCGCGGTGTGCGGTACCTGATCAATCACCAGGAAGACGGTGGGAGCTGGTTCGGACGCTGGGGCGTAAACTACATCTACGGGACGTTCCAGGCGCTGCGCGGGCTGCGCGCGGCGGGCGAGAGCACGCGGGAGGCGCACATGCTGCGGGGCGGGGAATGGCTCCGGTCCGTTCAAAACGCGGACGGTGGATGGGGAGAGTCTTGCGAGAGCTATGACCTCGGCACCTACGTCAATGCACCCAGCACCGCTAGCCAGACCGCCTGGGCGATCCTGGGGCTGCTGGCCAGCGGCGACGACGATAGCATGAGCCTGCAGGCGGGTGTCGATCATCTGGTCCGCACGCAGAACGCCGCCGGCGGCTGGGATGAGGACCGCGCCACGGGCACCGGCTTCCCGCGGGTCTTTTATCTGACCTACCATTTGTATAGGGACACGTTCCCACTGCTGGCCCTGGCCAGCTATTTGCGGTACCGGAATCAAACGAGGGGTGAGTTGGCATGAGATTTCCTTTGTCGATGACCGCCGGACTGGCCGGCTACATCGCCAAGAACAAGTGGCGTCCGCGCCCGGAATGGCAAGTGGACCGCAGCGCTCACGTGGATTCGTCGAATCCGTTCCGCATCATCGCGTCCGGCACCCGTTCGCGCAAGCCGCATCCGATGATCAACAAGCGGTTTCCATTGGTGTTGATGCTCGAGCCGCTGCACGCATGCAATCTCACTTGCACGGGCTGCGGGCGGATTCGCGAGTACGAGTCGACGATCACGCAGCAGCTTTCGCTCGAGCAGTGTCTGGCGGCGGTGGAGGAATGCGGCGCAC
This sequence comes from Acidobacteriota bacterium, assembly GCA_016871015.1. GTDB lineage: Bacteria > Acidobacteriota > Terriglobia > Bryobacterales > Bryobacteraceae > SYLY01. Next base: position 3,378 of record VFZX01000110.1, read on the forward strand.
CGATTGTCTCGATCTGCGGCGGTGAGCCCATGCTCTATGCAAAGCTGCCCGAACTGGTCCGCGAACTAGTGGCACGCAACAAGACGATCTACCTGTGCACCAACGGTATGTTCATCCGGAAGAAGCTCAAGGACTACTCACCGGCTGAAAAGTTCTTCTTTAACGTCCATCTCGACGGCATGGAAAAGAACCACGACATCGCCGTTGAAAAGGAAGGCGTGTTCCGCGAGGCAGTGGAGGGAATCAAGGCGGCCAAGGCGGCGGGGTTCAAAGTCTGCACGAACACCACGATCTACCGCGAGACCGACATGGCCGAGATCGGCGAATTGTTCGAGTACCTGAAGCCGTTCGATGTCGACGGGCACCTGGTGGCGCCGGCGTACGGATATTCCGCGGTGAACGATCGCGAGATCTTCATGACGCGCGATGATGTCCACGAGAAGTTCCAGGCCTTTGACGCGATCGCCGCCAAGCACCGCGTCAATACGACTCCGGTGTACCTCGATTTCCTCAAGGGCGAGCGCGACCTGCCGTGTACCGCCTGGGGCAATCCCACCTACAACGTGAAGGGCTGGAAAGGGCCCTGCTACCTGATCACGGACGCCCACTACAAGACATTCGAAGAGTTGATGACGCGTACCGACTGGGAAGCCTATGGCTACGGCAACGATCCGCGCTGTGAGCACTGTCTGATGCACTGCGGGTACGAGCCATCGGCCGCGCTGGGCATCAACTCCCGGTTCAGTGACGGATTCCGCATGTTGAGCTGGATGCTCGGCTAGTCCGCGAGTGAAGCCCGCATTGGTTACAGGCGCAACAGGATTCGTCGGTTGGCACGTCGCCCGGCAACTGCTGGAGAGGGGCGGGCGTGTGCGTGTCCTCGCCCGGCCCGCAAGCCGCGTACGCGAGCTTGAAGGCGCCGAGCCGGTGACCGGGGATCTCCGTGACGCTTCGGCGATGAACCGGGCGGTGGCGGGATGTGGCGTGGTCTACCACGTCGCGGCGGACTACCGGTTGTGGGTGCCACGGCCGAACGACCTCTACGAGTCGAATGTCCAAGGGACGCGGAACCTGCTGGACGCCGCGCGCCGCGCTGGAGTGGAGCGCGTCGTCTACACCTCCACGGTGGGCTGTATCGGATTTCCGCAGAATGGAACCGGAGACGAGTCCACGCTCGTATCCCTGACGGAGATGTCGGGCCACTACAAGCGGTCGAAATTCCTGGCGGAACAGGAAGCGCTCAAGGCGGCTCAGGCTGGGCTTCCGGTCGTGATCGTCAATCCCACGGCGCCCACCGGTGACCACGACTTCAAGCCGACGCCGACCGGAAAAGTGATCGTCGATTTCGCGAAAGGGAAGCTGCCCGCATACATCGAGACCGGACTGAACCTGGTCGATGTCCGCGATGTGGCGCGCGGACACCTGCTCGCCTGTGACAAGGGCAAGGCCGGGGACCGCTACATTCTGGGCTGCGAGAATCTGACGCTGGGCCAGATCCTGGAGCGGCTGTCGCCGTTGTGCGGCCGTCCGGCGCCAAGAGTGCGGATCCCGTACGCGGTGGCCTACGCGGTAGGACTCGCCAGCACAGCGCTTGCGAATATCACGGGGCGGACACCGCTCGCGCCAATTGAAGGCGTGCGCATGGCCCGCCACAAGATGTGGGTGACGCACGACAAAGCGCGCCGGGAGCTGGGATACGAGCCGGGTCCGGTGGGCGTGGCGCTGGCGCGGGCCGTGGACTGGTTCCGGGCGAATGGGTACTGCTGACATGGGAATGACGCTGCTGGTTGTCGCCGCTGACGCCCGCGAGTTCGCCGGAATCACCCAGCGCACAGGTCCGGGTGAGTTGCTGCCGTTTGGCCGCCGGGTCCGTTGTGGGGACAGCACTTGGCTGCTCACGGCCAACGGACCGGGACCGCGCCTGGCGGCCGAGGCGTGTGACGCGGCGATGCGGTCGGCCCGCGTTGACGCGGTGTTGAGCACCGGCTACTGCGGAGCGCTGGATCCGGCGCTGGAGATCGCCAGCATCGTGCCCGTGTCGCGGATCATCGACCGGTCGAGCGGCGAGGTCTACGAGACACAGTACCAGGGCGGGGAAACACTGGTTTGCCAGGACCGTGTGGCGGCCACCACGGAGGAAAAAGCCACGCTTCGCCGCGAGACCGGCGCCGGCGCGGTGGACATGGAATCGGCCGCAGTCGCAAGAAAGGCGCTGGAAGCGGGTCTGCCGCTGCACTGCATCCGTGTCGTCAGTGACACGGCAGCCGAGGGCTTCGAGCTTGACCTCAACGCCGCGCGGGGATCCGATGGGCGGTTCCGGATTTCGCGTATCCTGTTGCAGGCGTTGGTCCGGCCGTGGCGGTCCGTACCCGGGCTGATCCGTTTGGCAAGCAATTCGCATCGAGCTTCTGAGAGACTAGGAGAGTTTCTTGCAACCTGCCAATTCTAGCCTGCCCTCCACCATGCACGCCGCCGTGTACACGGGGAACCGCAGCGTGTCAGTGAAGGAAGTTCCGGTGCCCGGGATTGGTCCGGGTGAGATTCTGGTGCGGGTCCACAGTTGTGGGATCTGCCACACGGACCTCAAAAAGATAGAGTACGATCTGCTGCCGCCCCCCCGCATCTACGGGCACGAGACAGCAGGTGAAGTAGCGGCAGTGGGAGCTGGTGTCACACGGTTCGCGGTGGGCGACCGCGTGGTCGCATTCCATCACATTCCGTGTGGCAAGTGCTTCTACTGTGAACGGAAACTCTATGCGCAGTGCGATGTCTACAAGCGCGTCGGCATCACCGCTGGCTATGAGCCCGCGGGTGGCGGATTCTCACAGTTCGTGCGGGTGATGGACTGGATCGTGGACCGCGGCGTCGAGAAGATCCCCGCGGGAGTCTCCTACGATGTCGCGAGCCTGGTTGAGCCGCTGAACACGTGTCTCAAGGCAGTGGACCAGATGGGTCTTCGCGCCGGGGACGCGGTGCTGATTCAGGGCCAGGGTCCGATCGGGATGATGTTCACGATGCTCGCCAAGCGCGCTGGATGCCGGATCCTTGCTACCGACACGATCGCCGGGCGGCTGGAACTGGCACGGAGGTTTGGGGCGGATGTGGCGGTCGATCCCAGGTCCGCGGACATTCCCGGGGAGTGCAGGCGGATGACCAGCGGCCGAGGCGCTGATGCGGTGATCTCCGCAGTGTCGGCGCCGGGGCTGGTCGAGGAGGCGGTGCGCAGCTCCCGTCCCGGGGCGCGGATCCTGCTTTTTGCCCAGACTTCCGACAAGGAGCGAATCGAACTGTCCGGCAAAGACATCTGCATGGGAGAGCGCGTCCTGATGGGCTCCTACAGCGCATCGGTGGATCTCCAGGCTGAATCGGCCCGTCTGGTGTTCAGCGGAGCACTGCCATTGGCGCATCTGGTGTCCCACCGGGTACCATTGAATCAAATGATGGAGGGTATAGAACTCGCCTTGCACCCCGACGCCAAATCACTGAAAATAGTTGTTCAACCACAGAGGTTGCTTTAAGTGAAAAAACAGATGATCGCGGCCGTGCTCTACGGCAAGGAGAACCTCAAGGTCGAGCCGGTCGCTGTTCCTTCCATCGGTCCCGGGGACGTCCTGGTGAGGGTCCGCGCCGCGTTGACCTGCGGAACCGACGTCAAGGTGTTCCGCCGCGGATACCATGCGCGGATGATCGTCCCGCCAGCGCTATTCGGGCATGAACTGGCGGGCGACGTGATCGCCGTGGGGGACGAGGTGACCCGGTTCCGGCCGGGCAGCCGGATCATGGCCGCGAACTCAGCCCCGTGCAACCAGTGCTTCTACTGCCGGAAGGGCAACGTCAATCTGTGCGAGGATCTGCTGTTCAACAACGGCGCCTATGCCGAGTTTATGCGCATCCCGGCGCGGATCGTTGAGAAAAACACCTATTCGCTGCCGGATCATGTGTCCTACCAGGATGCGGCGCTCAGCGAGCCTCTGGCGTGCGTGATGCGGGGTCTCGAGGAAACAGGCCTCGAGGCGGGACAGACGGTAGCCGTGATCGGACTGGGTCCGATCGGGCTGATGTTCGTGCGTCTGGCGAGCCTGATGGGCGCGCGCGTGATCGCGGTCGGACGCCGGAAGTCGCAAGTGGACCGGGCGTCGATCATGGGCGCCGACGAGGTTTTGATCAGCGCGCATGGCGCGGACGTGATCCACATGGTCCGCGAGATGACTGGCGGGTACGGTGTGGATGTCGCGATCGAGGCGGTGGGGATTCCGGAGACCTGGGAGCAGGCAGTCCGGATGGTCCGGCGCGGCGGGACGGTGAACTTCTTCGGCGGGTGTCCGAGCGACAGCCGCGTGGCGTTGGACACGAACCTGCTCCACTATTCGGAGATCACTTGCAAGGCCAGTTTCCACCACACGCCCACGCACATCCGGAAGGCTCTTGAATGCGTCTCGCGCGGGGAGATCACTTCGTCGGACTTCGTCAACCGCGTGGAGCCGCTGTCCAATCTTCTCGAAGTGATGCGTTACCTCATGAGCCACAACGGGCACATGAAGACCGCCATTATTCCCTGATCCGGCACCCATGCAACTGCTCCAGCCCAAGGAGTTCGTGGCCAACCGGGAAGCGATGGAGCGGGTCTGGGATCCGGAGGAGTCAGCGGAATACACACGGCGGCTGGCCACGGGCCACTACGAGAACTTTCACATGGTCAGCTTCCTGCTGCCCAAGCGCCTGCATCAGGACTTCTACAACGTGTACAGTTTCTGCCGGTGGGCGGATGACTTGGGCGACGAGATCGGGGACCCGGCGGAAAGCCTCCGGCTGCTCGCCTGGTGGCGCGGCGAGACACAAGCCATGTACCAGGGCATCACGCGCCATCCGGTATTCACCGCGCTGGAAGCGACCACGCGGCGCCACGCGCTTCCGCCCGGTCCGTTCCTGGACTTGATCCAGGCGTTCGAGCAGGATCAGACAGTGACGCGGTACGAGACCTGGGAGTCGCTGTTTGAATACTGCCGCTACTCGGCGAATCCGGTCGGGAGGCTGGTGCTGTACCTGTGCGGTTACGGGGATCCGGCGCGGCAGAAGTTGTCCGACGCCACTTGCACGGCACTGCAGCTTGCCAACTTCTGGCAGGATGTGACGGTGGATCTCGAGAAGCAGCGGATCTATCTGCCGCGTGAGGTGCTCACCAAGCACGGCTGCTCATTCGAAGAGGTCGAACGGCGGCGCTTCTCGGCGGGCTTCCGCGCGGCGATGGAGGAAAGCGTCGAGGTGGCGCGGCGGCTGTTCCACGAAGGGCTGCCACTGGCGCGGATGGTCGACCGGAGATTGTCGCTCGACCTGGAGCTGTTCAGCCGGGGCGGGCTCAAGATCCTCGACAAGATCGCGGAACGGGACTATGACGTGCTGTCGGCGCGGCCGCGGATTAGCAAGACCGAGCGGCTGGCGCTGCTGCTGAGGACGCTGGTCCGGTGGGCGTTGCCCGTGGCGGCATGACAAGCCTGGCTGAATCCTACCGTCATTGCGAGGCGGTGACGCGCGTCCGGGCGAAGAACTTCTACTATGCGTTCGTGCTGCTGGACCGGGAACGGCGCGGGGCAATCTGCGCGATCTATGCGTTCATGCGGCGATGCGACGATCTGAGCGATGAGGCGGGAGCGTCGATTGAGGCGCTTGAGTCCTGGCGCGGAGAGTTGCGCGCGGCGCTCGCGGGGAGTCCGGGTGCGGATCCGTTATGGCCGGCGTTTGCCAGCACGGTGCGGCGGTACAACATTCCGGCGCGGTATTTTGAAGAGCACCTCGATGGAGCCGGGTCCGATCTTACGCGGACCCGGATGGGCACGTTCGAAGAGTTGTACCGTTATTGCTACCAGGTCGCCTCGATTCCCGGACTGTCGCTGGTACACGTGTTCGGATTCCGCTCAGACGAGGCGCTGCTGTTGGCTGAGAAGTGCGGGATTGCGTTTCAATTGACCAACATCCTGCGGGATGTCGGGGAGGATGCGGGGAACGGCCGCGTCTACCTGCCGGCGGAGGACCTGGCGCGATATGGTGTGGATCCGGCAGGACTCGCCGAAGGACGTGAGACCGGCCGGTTCCGCGACCTGATGCGGTTTGAGGCGGACCGCGCGCGGGAGTATTATCGCGAGTCGCGTCCGCTGCTGGACCTCGTGGATCCCAAGTGCCGGGCGTCACTCTGGGCGTTGATTGAGATCTATTCGCGTCTCCTCGGGCGGATCGAGGCCTCAGGGTTTGACGTGCTTTCACGGCGGATCCGTGTGCCCGCCGTGCAAAAATCGTGGATCGTAGCGCGGTCATTCCTCGGATGGACTTCCTGATCAAACCTGAACCCCGTGATCCCCGCTCGGTGGGGATCTTCCCGGGGAGCTTCCATCCGGTGACACGGGCGCACGAGGCGCTGGCTCAGGCGGCGTTGCGCGAGGTGGACATCGTGATTTTTGCGATGCCCCGGCGGTTTCCCCACAAGCGGTACGAGGGTGTCGGGCTCGAACAACGCATGGCGATCGCCGGCTGCGTGGCGCGCGGCTGCCCGCGGTCCGGCGCCGCCATCACCGAGGGCGGACTGTTCATCGACATGGCGCGCGAGGCGCGGGTCCATTATCCGGAAGCCGCGATCTGGATCTTGTGCGGACGTGATGCCGCCGAACGGATTGTGGGATGGACATACGACGGACTGGGCATCGAAGAGCAGTTGCGCGAGTACGGGCTGTTGGTAGCCGCAAGGCAAGGCGAATACGCGCCGCCTGAACGGTTGCGGGAACGCATCCGGCCATTGGCGATGGCGCCAGACTGGGATGCGCTGTCGGCGACCGAGGTCCGCGCGCGGATGGAGTCCGGCGGGGCGTGGGAAGAACTGGTTCCGGAGTGCGCGGTGGAAGCGGTCCGTGAGACCTACTTGCCGTCCAGGAAGCTGCGCTCGAAGTAGTAGAAGAAGCCGTCCTCGCCACCGATCATCAGGTCGGGGCGGCCGTCTCCGTTCCAGTCCGCGACGTTGGGACAGGGATTATGGCCGGCTACCGTGCGGGTCCGGTTGATGAGTCCGCGGAGCATGAAGACGGGCTTTTCCTGAGAGCCGGTGTTCTCGAACAGGTCCGCGCCGTTGGTTCCGTCGGTGATCAGGTCGAGGTCGCCGTCGCGGTCCCAGTCGGCGAAGTCGATCTTGCGGCGGCCGCTCTTTCCGGCGCGTCCGCGGGACATCAGAAGCGGACTGCCGGCGGGATCGAGGAAGATCCGCTCGGGCGGCAGCAGGACCAGTTGACCGTCCTTGCGAGCACGGCGGTAGAGCGCGAGGAAGCCCTCGTGGTCGAGCATGGCGAGATCAGGAAGACCGTCGCGGTTCCAGTCGACGATGCGCGGCGTTGTCCGCCATTGGGTGACGAGCTGCTTGCCCACCGGATTCCACCAGTTCCATGCGGGCTTTGGTGCGGGACCTTCCCATTCGACGTCAATGTTTGCGGCGGCGGCGAGCTTCGGGGCGGTGCGCGTGCCGGTGTTCTGATACCAGTGAACCGAGCCCCAGATGTCGTTGACGAGGATGTCGAGGTCGCCATCGCCGTCCCAGTCGGCTACCGACGGATTCGAGTATCCCCACTTGGCTTCCGCCGGACCTTGAATCGATCCGTTAGGTCCGGCGATGCGGCGGATTACCTTGCCCGCGGCTTCGAGGTAGCCCTGATCCTCGAAGGTGGGCGCCGCGCGCGTGCCGGTGTTGCGGAAGAACTGGATGTAGCCGGCGGAGTTGCCCGCGATGAGATCGAGGTCGCCGTCGCCGTCCCAGTCGACGCCCACGGGACGGGAGAGCGCGCCGCTCTTGAGGAAGGGATCCACCTGCTTCAAGTACTGCACTTTTTCGAAGCGCGGAGCTTCGGGGCGCGGAGCCACGTTTTCGAGCAGGGCCACGGTGCCATCCTCTTCCCCGACGATGAGCGACGGGCGGCCGTCCGGGTGCCATTGGGCAACGCGCGGCTGGATCATGCACAGATCAGCGTGGTAGGTCTTGCCCGCCACCTGGATCTTCTCGCCCGGTAGGAGTCCGTCGGGCCCGCGGCGGAACAGGGTGACCGTATCGAGGAAGTCGCCGCCGATGAGGTCGAGCACGCCCTTGCCGAACCAATCCACCGGAATCGGAGATGGGCTCCCGTAGAGGTCGATGGGCTTGCCTCCGGCCTGAAGCTGGACTCCTTGTCCGAAGCGCGGCTGGACGTTGGTGCCGAGGTTGCGGTGATACCAAACGTAGCCGTGGAGGGGGCCACGGGTCCAGTTGCCCTTGGTGTCGAAGGCGTCGTCCCAGCCGTACTCGCGCCAGTCGGAGGCGCCGACCAGCAGGTCGTTGTTGCCGTCCTTGTCCCAGTCGACCGGATACCAGAGTTCGTCGCGTCCCACGTGGTAGGTCTTGACGATGGGCACCACGACCCAACGGTTCATGCGATTGAGCCGGACATCGGTGTAGTAGCCGCCCTGGGAGACCAGGTCAAGCTGGCCGTCGCCGTTGAAGTCGGCCACCACGAGATCCTTGCGGCCGGGCCCGATCCATTCGCCGCGGTCGTAGAGGGGACTTGCGTTGCTGCCAGCGTTGCGGAACAGGTAGGTGCCGTTGAAGGGATGGTCGGGACAGCCGATGATCATGTCCATGTCACCGTCGCCGTCGAAGTCGATGGGGGCGGGGTGGGCCCAGAGTCCGACGCCGAGCTTGCCGTGGACGCCGGGCCGGCCGTACATGACACGGTCGCCGGATCCGATCATGGCAGGGATGACGGGCGAGGACATCTCAGGCAGAAGTCCCGCGCCGACGCCTCCGCCGGGTCCGGCTTCGTAGCTGATGAAGTAGGTTTCGGCCCCGTTGGAAACCCAGCTCAGGCGGGACCGGGGTCCGGTGCGCTCGAGCTTGTAGGGGAGGTCCTTCTCACTGCCGCGGACCAGGAGGGTGTTGAGCTGGACGTCGTGGGGGAGGCTCAATTCGACGCCGACCGGACGGCCGGGAGGCGCCGAGGAGTTGTAGCGCAGGACGAAAATCGCGAAGCCCGGCGTGGAGGCGATCAAAAGGAGGAGCGCGGCGGCAATCCAGGCCATTGATTTGATTTTATCGTGGCAGGCGTTCGACTAGAATGGGCGTGTGTCCGTGTATGATCCATTCGGGCGGGGCCCGTTCGGCGTGGAAGTGCGGACGGCGGAATGGGCCGATGCGCCGCGGAACCGTTCGTTTCTCTGCGAGCTCTGGTCCCCCGTGGTTCCGGGAACCTATCCGGTGATCCTCTTCTCGCATCACAGCGGTGGCCACCGGCGTGCCGCAACTTTCCTGTGCACGCACTTGAGCAGCCACGGCTACATTGTGGCCGCGCTGGATCACTCCGAGGTGAGTGCGCTGGACCTGCGGGGCTCGCCAGACGCCACCCCGGGACAAAAGGCAGCTCGGATTCAAGCTGTGATTGGCAGCCGGGTGCCGGACGTGTGTTTCCTCCTCGATCGTGTTTTGAGCGGCGCGGCGCTGCCGGCGGATGTCCATCCCGATCCGGAACGGATTGGCATCGTGGGACACAGTTTCGGCGGGTGGACGGCGCTGGCCGCACCGGAGACGGATCCGCGTTTCCGGGCGATTGTGGCCCTCGCACCAGGGGGTGCGTCCAATCCCCGGCCGGGCATTCTGCCATTGACGCTGACGTTTGCCTGGGGGCGTGACGTTCCAGTTTTGTACCTTGTCGCGGACGGCGATGTTTGCCTTCCGCTTGCCGGGATGTACGAGCTGTTCGGCCGGACACCGTCAAAGAAGCGCATGTTCATTCTTCGGAGAGCGGACCACATGCATTTCATGGACAACGTCGAAGAGATGCACGAGTCCACGCGCAAGATGAATTTCCCGGAGGAGCTTTCGTGGATCTCCCGGGAGATGCGGCCGGTCGATGAACTCTGCTCTGGCGAGGAGGCGCACAAGTTCGTCCGCGGTTTCGCGCTCGCCCATCTGGACGCGGCGCTTAAGCAGATTGCGGATGCGGAGCGATTTCTGGACCAGGGCGGCGGGTACTACACTTCTTCGAGGAGTTCCGCGTCGTAGCGCTCGATGAGGTCCAGATTCTGGAGGTGCCCGAGCGTGCCCTTGTAGCTGGTCTGGAGGGATCGCGCAACGTGTCGAACGGCTTCGGCCGTCCATCCCTCGGGGCCCAGGATCTGGGCGGCCAACTCCCGGCACACGCCGGCTGGCATCAGGAACATGGCCGCAAATGCGTTGGCCCGCTGCTCGATCTCCTTGGGTGCCCACGGTCCGCTGGTAACGGCCAGGGGCACGCCAGACTCCTGGTCAAACAAAAGGTGGCAGATCTCATGGGCGACGGTGAACCTCTTACCGGGCACCGATTGGTTTATGGGGCACGACATGTTGACGGCGATTGTTGGAGCGTAGGTACCGCCGCAGAGCGCGATAGCGCGCACCCGAGGATCGCTCAGCGTGATGTCTCTTTGGCGGACTCCCAGCCGATCGAGAACATCTGAAAGCTCGGGGAGCTGGTCCCCTGCGAGCCCCAAGTGGGTCCTCGCCCGCTCGGCGAATTGATAACCCTGCTCCCAGGGGTCGCGTGCCGATGTTTCCGAGTCCAGCGGAGATGGCCCGGATCCGCCCGTGCTTGCCAGCACATCCAGCACCGTCGCGACATCTTCCGCGCGAATCGACGGTGACATAGCGCCGAACAATGCCAGCGGGGCGGGAACCAGGGGGACCGCCAATCCGGGTTCCAGTTTGGGAATCAGTGGTCTTGCCCACTCCGGCACGGAAGCCCAGCCAGCGAGCCACTTCGCCCGTTCGGGCCGCGCCGCGCGGATCGCGGCGTGAGCGTCGGCCAACCCGGAAATCCGGGGAGACTGACGGCGCGCCTTCAGTTTGCCGATGGCTTGTCCGATCGCATCGTGCAAGGAGGCGGCGGCCTCGGAGACCGGGGACAAGGACCTGCCGCGCGGAGCGAGAAATCTGAAATCGGCGGGTGCGCCCGGCACCGGAGTATGTCCCCACGAAACCTCCAGGGCGTTGATCCGCCGGCGCATGAAGACGTCTGGAAATATTCCACCATGCGCGGCCGACCGCAACGCGTGCCCGTGCCACCATGACTCTGCGGCCGCCGCCTTTGGGCCATCGAGATCCAAGGGATCTGATTCCAGCCAGCTCTCGCGCGCGGTCCGCTCCGTCTTGATACCCTCCGGGATACGCGACTCGTGGAAAATCCGGTCCCAATTCTCGACGAACCATTCGAGCAAGGGAAGCAGGTACCAGTGCGTGGTGTCGGCGACGTGGCCACAAGCCAGGTACTGGCAAAGGTTGTCCTCGCCGGACCAGAGTTGGAATCCCCCCCAAGACGCCGCCATATCCGGATCAACACCCTGACCGCTGTCCGGGTCCCTGTCGAACTCGACTTTGAGTCTAATCTTCGGCCCGGTCACTGGCACCCTCCTGGAGTTCAGCCCACGAGTCACGGATCTGCCTTCGAGTGACAAGCCCTGAGTCAAACCACGACTGGCGAATTCGCTGTGCCACTTCGAACCAAGCGACTGCGATTGGGTGGGACCACCAAGGCTCCCTGTGCTTTAGGTTCGGACTGCAATGAAGAACGCCCATCGTACAAGAGTGTAGCCATTTAGCCCAACTCTACTCTCGCGCTTGAGGCTTGATCTCCTACGCCCGGTTGAAAATGGACCCCGTCAGTGTCCCCGTGCTATCCGCGAACGACTCCTGGTGGATGTCCATCGACCGCAGAATGCTCAGGTACATGTTCGCCATCCGGGATTCACCCTTGCGCCAGTAGACGCCGTGCTTCAAGCCCATGTTCGCTCCACCCGCCACCATGGTCGGCAGGTTGAGCGGATTGTGGGTGGTGCTCGCGCCGCTGCCGAACAGGACAATCGTGTTGTCCAACACGGTGCCGCTACGGTCCTGGTAGCCATTCATGCGCTTGAAGAAGTGCGCCAGTTGCTGGCTCAGGAACAGGTCGTACTTGGCGAACTGGAGCTGCCCTTCCTTGTCCGTAGCGTGCGAGAGCTGATGGTGGGTCTTCGACAGCCCGAGCTTCAAAGGGAACGTGTCGCTGATGCCCATGCCGTCCTCGCGGTTGAGCATGAACGCCACCGACCGCGTGATGTCGGCGTCAAAGGCCAGCGCGATCAGGTCGAACATGTTCCGGTAGTACTCAGCCGGCTCGCCCTCGGAGGTGGCGTCCAGGTTCAGGTGCGAGTAGTCCTGCTTCTTGAGCGGGATGTCGACCCAGCGCTCGGAAGCGATCAGACGTGATTCAACCTCGTTCAGCGACGTCAGGTACTGGTCCATCTTTTCGCGGTCGGACTTGCCGAGGCGCTTGTCGAACGCGCGCGCGCTGCCAGCCACCGCGTCCACCAGCTTGATCCGGCGGCGGAGCTTCTCGCGTTCCTCGGCCATCGACGCGCGGTCGCCCCGGAACAGGCGGTCGAACACCCGGCGCGGGCTGTTCTCAGCCGGGATCGGGCGGCCTTCCAGGCTGTAGGAGATCGTCCCGGTGCGCGACAGGAATCCCGTGCCCGCATCGATCGACAACACGAGCGATGGCTGGCGGCAGAACTGCTTGGTGTGCTGCGCCACCAGTTGATCGAGCCCGGTGGTGTTGTAGGTGCCCGGCTTCGGATTGTGGAGCGGCGCGCCGGTGAGCCACATGTCCGAGCAGGTGTGCGGATCCGCCTTGGGTCCGCTCGGGTGATGCATTCCGCCCATGAAGCTCAACTGCTTGCGGAACGGGCTCAGCGGTTCGGTGGACTTGCTGAACACGAATTCGCCGTTGCTCTCGGCGGTGGGGAACCAGCTCCAGTCGTCGATCCCGTGCTCGGACTTCGGCAGCGACATCCCGTTGGCAGTGTAGACCGCGCAGAAGCGGCGTGGAACCTGGGTGGCGATCTCCGCCCCCATAGCGTCGAGTACAGGCAGGGCCAGAGCGGCACCGCCAACTCCGCGCAGGAAGGCGCGGCGGTCGATTTGAAGAGTGTTCATCGGCTTGCTCGTATTCTACTATTTTTCGAGGAACATCGGGCTGGCAGCCACGTAGTGGATCATGTCCTTCATTCGGTAGCCCCCCGCCCGCAGCTTTACCCCGTCGCGGCGGAGGACATCGAGCTCGTTGTAGGTGAGCGTCCGGCCGTTGGCGTAGGTCGCCAGGTGCTTCAGGAAGCTGAACGCCACCTGGTCGATTCGATCCTCACCCAAGTAACGCTTCAGTCCGGCCACGCCCGAGACTTCCGTCTTGTCTGGCAGCGTGGAGCGTGCGTCGACGGACTGCTGCTTGGCGCGTCCGCTCGCATCGTACTCCTCGAACGGCACGCCCCAGGGGTCGATCTTCGAGTGGCATTGCTGGCAGCCCGGCTGGCTGCGGTGGCGCTCGATCCGCTCGCGCAGAGTCAACTGCTGGGTGTCGTCTTCCTTGAGCGCCGGCACGTTCGGTGGCGGATCGTCTGGCGGCTCGGCGATGATCCGGCGCGCGAGCCATGCGCCACGCTTCACTGGATTCGACTCGCGGCCGTCGGAGAGTCCGGCGAGGATGGCCGCTTGCGACAGCACGCCGCCCAGGTCGTTGCGGCCATGCGCGATGGGCACGAAGCCGAGGCCGCTTTCGGTCTTGCCGCCCAGTCCATAGTAGGTGGCGACGGGTTCGTTGGCGACGACGAAGTCTGACGCGATCAGATTCCGGACGGGAAGGTTGGCGCGCATCAGATGTTCGACAAACTGGACCGGTTCGAGCTTCAGGTGCTCGCGCGCGTCGCGGGTGAGATCGGGGAAGCGCTTGCGGTCGGGCTCGAGGACTCTGAACTTGTCTAGGGCCAGCCACTGGGTGACGAACTCGCGCGCGAAGCGGGAGAAGTGCGGGCTGGCGATCATGCGGTCCACTTCGGAGCTGAGCTTTTGGCGCAGGGTTCCGGACGTGGCCAGGCGCAGGGTGGCCTCGTCCGGTGGTCCGTTCCATAGGAAATAGGAAAGCTTCGAGGCAAGCTCGGGGCTTTCCAGCGGCTCGGGGCCGGGAGTCCCGCTCTTTTCAATCAGGAACAGAAACTGCGGTGAGGCGAGAGCCACCTGCAGCGCGTCCTTGATGCTGTCGCGGAATCCTCGGCCGGCGGCGAGGGATTTTTGATACACACCGGTCAGTTCGGCTTCTTCCGCTACGGTGACGGGACGGCGGTACGCGCGCGCCGCAAACGAGCGGATGATGTGGCGCGCGTAGGCTGCCTGATCTTGTGGGCGCGCAAAGCTCGTGAAAATGTTGCGGTGCGAGGCCGGCGGCCAAGTGTCGTAGTAGGGACCTTCGAATTCCACCGACCGGATCATCAGCCGCGGCATGTCGCGGCCGTCGGTGTACTCGCTGCGGACGGCGATCTCGCGCACACCCGCCAGGTAATTGACGTTATCCTTCTCGACATCGGGACTGGGATAATTGCGAATCGCACCTTCGAAGACGAAGCGCGAAAGGTTGGTGCCGGCGACCGTGCGGATTTCACCGACTGGCGCGAACGTGCTGCCGCAGTCGCGCCGGAATCCGAGATGGACACCCAGGCGCGGCGCGCGCTTTTCGAAGGTGGCGAAGCGGCGGGCGAGCTCGTGGGATTCGGGCAGCGGAGTGAGCACGGCGCGGTCGAGTCCACGGACTCCGGAGTGGCGTGCCTGAATCCGCAGTGGACCCGCGGGCAGGCGGACCGCCAGGAACGCCGGCTGGTCGAGGATCATGCCGGTGAACTCCCGGGCGCCGAGTGTCAGCGTCACTTCCTGCGGACGGTCCGGCGGAGGCTTGACGAACTCACGTCCGGGCGCGACCAGCGCCTGGATCTCACGTTCACCAAGCGCGCGCTGGTAGATGCGCACCTCGTCGATCTCACCGCGGAATTGGTTGGCGCCCTGGATCCGGCCGATGTGCAGGTTCATGCGGGGATTGTCCAGGTTCGCGCTGCCGGTCTCGCCCTTGGCCACGGGGTAGCCGTTCACGTAGAGGCGTGTTTCGTTCTTACCGCGTGCCACCACCGCCGCAACGTGCTGCCATGTGTTCGGGCGGATGACGCCGGGCGGCGACGATAGTGACCCGTTCGGCTCGTTGTCCGGACCCGATGTCTCGATGCGCAGGATCCCTTTGTTGTCCGGCATGTCGAGGTACCAGCCGTGGGACCAGTTGTAGACTCCCAGTCCCACAATGCCGGCCTTGCGAAGCGGGCGGGGGCGGATCCAGGCGGAGACCGTGAACGCGCCGGTCCCGACGTTCATTCCGGCGTTTCGCGGGATCACCAGCGAGTCGCCGTCACCGTCGAGGGACAGAGCCTTGCCGAAGGGGGAATCGGCAAAGTGCGCCTTGCCTTCGAGGCTGCCCGTTTCCGCGCTGCCGTCCAGCGGCCAGGATCCGCCGAGCGCTTCGCTGATCCGCGAGGAGTCGGGCGTGGGCGGCGTGTCGATCCGGCCGCCTGGGTGGACGTCCACCTGATAGATGCCGGGCCGGGGAATCGCTACTGTTTGCGGCTCCTTCAAGCCGCGGGCCATGACGGCTTCGGCGGACTCGGGTTGTGGCGCCGCGCCGGGGTCGAGCAGCAAGCCGTCGTCGTACTTGGCTGCTGTTACCGCGACGCGAAACCGGCCATGATCGGGAAGCTCGCGGAGCGAGATCTTGAAGTTCGCCTTCGGACCATAAGTGCCGTCCTGCTGGAACAGCTCGTCGTTGGGGATCGCGGGACGCAGCAGGAGTCCACCGGATACCGTGCTGTACGGGGTTCCCTTGGGATAGCCACGGCTTCCGCGCACGCAGGCGAACACCGAATGGTAGATGCTGTCGAAATCGCGCCATCCGCGGACCGTGGCGTTACCCTCGTAGCCCTCGATGAAGCGGTACTTGGTCCGCATGAAGAACGGCTCGAACGCGAAGGGCTTGGTTGGCGTGAGTTGAGTAACGGTGAAGTCTTTGTTCTCGAGCAGGAGACTGTTGGCGCCCAGGATCAGCTCACCGGGCAGCGGGTCGGGATTCATGCCCGCGCCCAGATCCATACGGAAGTTCTGGATCGAAGGCTTCGAGGCAGGGTCGACGATCGCGCGGCTGAGCGCTTCTTCGGCGATTTCGAGGTAGGTCTCCACCTGCAGCGGCGACAGTTGGAGCGTGTCCTTGTTGTTGACGAATCCGTCCACTGAAACGGCGTCGGGCGGCAGGATCTCGGTGAAGTCGTCGTCGAGCAGCAGGAGCTCACGGAGCGTGTTCCGGTATTGCGCAACGGTGAGGCGGCGCACGAGTCCGTTCTTGGGAGCGGGACGTGAGCGGGCGACGTTCAACGCGCGTGCCACCCAGTCCGCCGCGGCCGTGCGCTCGGGGCCTGTCGGCTGTGCCTGTCCCTTCGGAGGCATGCTGCCGTCGGTGACGCGTTTGTGGATGTGCTCCCACAGCTTCAGGTGGCGCTCTTCGAGGGTCGCGTCGAGGTGGTCGACGCGGACGCCGGAGGTCATCACGTCGGCGCTGTGGCAACGCACACAGTTCTTCTTCAGAAACGGCCGGACCTGCTGCTCGAAGCCCGGCTCGAGCGACTTGAGAGTATCGCCCGCCGCTTGTGCGGCACGGAACCGGGGCGCGAGCGTGAGTCCACCTGCGGTGAATAGGATAAGAGCTGCCGCGTTTTGCGGTCTGAGTCGAATCATGTCCCTGCGCGCCATGGTAGCATCCGGCTTGTCTCCGGTGACGCAACGGCCGGCCGGCGCGGTGCACAATTCTTGCGCGCAAGCGCACGATGCCGCTCGGTTTGAAGTATATTTTCTACATATCAAGTCGAAAGGAGCGTTTGGTGTACCTGCGCACAGCTCCCTTGTTGGCCACGCTCATCGTCACGGGCACGGCCGCTGGACAGACCGGCGGGGCCGCCACGCTCGTCGGCACCGTCAAAGACTCGACGGGCGCGTCGGTGCCCGGCGCCAAAATCACCGTGGTCAACACGGAGACAGCGTTCGTCACCGAGGTTGTCTCGGGTGACGACGGCGCATATTATGTTCCGTACCTGGTTCCCGGCAGCTACCGCGTGAAGGTGGTCTCGGAGGGATTCAAGGAGTTCGTCCGCGAAGGCCTGACGATGCGGTCGGCCGAGACTCCGCGCGTGGATATCCAGTTCGAACTGGGCTCGCTGAGTGAAAGCGTGACGGTGACGGCGGACGCCGCGCTGCTGGCCACCGAGAACACGATGAGCTCCTACACGATGACCGCGGATGTGCTCAAGGAGGTTCCGGGCGTGATGAAGCGTACTGTGTACCTGATGCAGTACATGCCGGGGATCATCTCGGTGCAGAGCCAGGGTGGCCAACACATCATGGGACAGGCGCAGAACGACATCGGCGCGACGATGGACGGGATCACCGCGAAGTCGCCCTACACCGGCGTGGTGAATCAGGTGGACGGGGTGATTCAAGGAAGCATCGATGCGATGGAAGAGGTCAAGGTGCTGACCACAGGTGTCTCGGCCGAGTACGGACATACCTCCGGCGGATCGCTCAAGATGGTGTACAAGTCCGGCACGAACAACCTGCACGTCTCTTTCGAAGACCGGCACCTGCCGGGGAAGTGGGTCCATCGCAATTACCTGACGCAGCTTCCCACTACGGGATCGACTGCCTGGTACTACCAAACGTTCGACCTGGTGGGAAGCGGGCCCTTCATCATTCCGGGCCTCTATAACGGGCGGAACAAGACGTTTTGGCTGGCCGACTACGCGATCAATCACGAGCACACGGTGAATGAGTCCGTCGGAACAGTGCCGACGGAAGCGATGTTCAACGGCGATTTTTCGTTCCGCGACGCCCCAGGCGGAGGGCTGCCAATCTACAATCCATTCTCGACAAGGCAGGTGGGAACCACCTGGACCCGGGATCCGCTGCCCGGCAACATTGTCCCGCGGAGCCTGTTCGATCCGGTGGCGGTCAAGTTCCTCGACCTTGGAATCTGGCAGAAACCGAATCAGCCCGGGACGCCCAGCCGCACGGGTCCAAGCCGCAATCTGGTGGCCCTGAATACGTGCCGCTGCCTCCAGCGCGACCGCTGGGATTTCAAGGTGGACCACCAGTTTTCCCCCAACCACAAGATCTTCGGCCGCTATTCGCACGGCCATCACCGCGGGCAGAATGGCGACAACTTCGGACGGGCGGAGTTCAACGCTTCGCGCGAAATCAATCCCGTGGATGACATCAACGGCGTGCTCAACTACTCGGCCATCTTCTCGCGGAACCTGTTCAACGAATTCCGGATCGGATACAACCGGCGGGCGGCGTCGAATCCATCGCGTCCTGACCTGGCCAAGCACGGTATCGACATCCCTGGAGTGACGCCGGAGACGTTTCCGTTTTTCAACATCGGGTTCGGGATCGCGGGGATGGGCTTCTTCCGCAACGTTGGTGAGGACCGCGTGATCCAGAACAACCTGACGCTGCTCCGTGGGAAACACAGCCTCAAGTTCGGCTACGAAGTGATCTGGACCCTGTTCAGCGACAAGGCAACATCGCTGCCCTCGGGCCAGTACAACTTCGGAGGCGGCACCGCGCTGCCGTTCACGCCGAACACCGGCATCGACTTCGCCTCGTTCCTGATGGGCACGGTCACCAGCGCGTCGTTCACAAAGCAGTTGGCGTTGTTCCTGCCCCGGCTGTGGACCCATGATTGGTACATCCAGGACGATTGGAAGGTGGCGCGCAACCTGACGTTGAACCTGGGCCTGCGCTGGTCGTATTCATCGCCGTTCAAGACGAAGTGGAATCAACAGTCGCAGTTTGATCCCAATGCCACGGACCCTGTCACCGGGTTGCGGGGCGCGATCACTCATCCTGTCGGCCGTATTGGCAAGCGCGACCTAAACAATTTCCAGCCACGGTTAGGCCCAATACTGTTCACTTAAGAACATTTTTGTGATATCCTGTTTTAGGGCGATTGCCTCCACAAGGAGGCGAT
>VFZX01000111.1 GCA_016871015.1 Acidobacteriota bacterium
ATCCCCGAGCCTCTCCAGGCTGATGCTCACATCGCGCTGCGCCTCGGCGCTGGACGGGTTGGCGCGCGCCAGACTCTCCCGGATCTCCAGCGACTCCGCGAATCGCGTCCGCGCTCCCGCAAGGTCCCCCGATTTCACCAGAACATCCCCGAGCCTCTCCAGGCTGATGCTCACATCGCGCTGCGCCTCGGCGCTGGACGGGTTGGCGCGCGCCAGACTCTCCCGGATCTCCAGCGACTCCGCGAATCGCTTCCGCGCTCCCGCAAGGTCCCCCGATTTCACCAGAACGTCGCCGAGCTTCTCCAGGTAGATGCTCACGTCGCGCTGCGCCTGAGCGCTAGACGGGTTGGCGCGCGCCAGACTCCTGGCGATCTCCAGCGACTCCGCGAATCGCGTCCGCGCTCCCGCAAGGTCCCCCGATTTCACCAGAACGCCGCCGAGCTTCTCCAGGCTGACGCTCACGTCGCGCTGCGCCCGAGCGCTGGACGGGTTGGCGCGCGCCAGACTCTCCCGGATCTCCAGCGACTCCGCGAATCGCTTCCGCGCTCCCGCAAGGTCCCCCGACTGCACCAGAACATCGCCGAGCTCGTCGAGGCTCACCTACCTCGCGCGGTCATCCGCGGCCGCCTCCAAGGACTGCTCCGCGGCACGGCGCGCCCGCGCCAAATCCCCGGCCTGGACGCACAGCCGGGCCAGTTCCACCCAGCCCCAGTGATGCCTGAGATCCATCGCCTGGACCCGCTCCCACAGCGCCAGCACTTCCACGGTCGTCTTCTCACCGCGGTCCATCATGATCAGAGCCAGCGAAGCGACCTCGCGGAGCCGCTCCGCGCTCCTCACCGCCGTGGCCCGTTCCGCCGCGCGGTTCTCCGCTTCGACGATCTGCTCGATCACCGGGAACGCGCCCCTCCGGTCCCCATCCGCGAACCGCTGCATCGCCTCACGCAATTCGGGACTCGCGGACCCGGTCAGTCCCGCGATCTGCCGCCGGAACTCGTCGACCTCCGCCGCATACTGCCGGTCGCCCTGGGCCATCCGCTCCACCAGTTGGTCGCGTTCGGCGATCACGGCGTCCAGTTTCAGCCGCGCGGCGCGCAACTCCTCGCCCGGCACGCGCATCCCCAGGATCAGCTCGCGTAGTCCCCGGTCGCGCTGGTCCAACTCGGCGATGATCCGCGCCTCGGACTCGTCGGCGATCTGGCGGTCCAGCGCGATCTGGACGGCGCGCTGCGTGGAGAGGTCCTCGCGCAGGGCCCGCAGTTCGTCGCGCATCACGCCCAGCGTGTCCTCGATGCGCTGCAGTGGGGCCGCGAGTTCGTCCAGCCTGGCGGTAAACCGGTCCATCGTGGCGATGGAGGCAGCGCCGGAATCCTGCTCCGCGATCCGGGCCAGCAGCCGGGATTGGAACACGGCGGCCAGGCGCGGATCCGATTTCACTTTCTCGATAAACGCGATCGCGATCAGGCTGTGCCAATCGCGCTGCACGCCCTTCTGATGCGCGGTGTCGATCATCCAGCCCTTGGCGAGCAACTCGGTCACGGCTTCCGGGATCGCGGCGCCGTTCAGCCACCGGTTGGCATCCCGTTTCAGGTTGGACTCCAGCGCTTCGCGCAGGCGGCGGATGCGGTCCTGTTGCGCTGAACCGGAGTCGAGCAGCAGCAGGTGCGCGTCATCGACCGGCGCGGGGAGCTTGTTGCCCACGTCGCGGAGATCGGCTTCGGCGCCGCGGCGGAGCTGTCCGGTGAGGGTCTTCTGGTCGGCGCGGAACAGCGTCGCCCCCGCGGAGGCTACCTCCAGCCGTTGCTCCGCCTGCCGGATCAACTCGATGGTCGCGACGAGATAGGCTTCGCGGGTGGCGCGCTCGAAGTCGCGGTTCAGGGGCGGGTCGGTGGTGCGGAGGTTCTTGAAGTAGTCCCAGGAGGCGGAGAACGCGGCGCAGACAGCCCCGTCGGCGCGGTTGCCGATGACGCCTCCCACGATGGCCGCGACGAGAGGGTTGGCCTGGCCGCCGAGGAGCGAGTCGACGACTTTGCCAGCAGCGGCGGCCATCAAAGAGAGGGTTACCGGATCCACGAAGACGCTATTATGGCACCTTACACTTTCGCCATGGAGAACTTGGACCCCACCGCCGCCGAGACCCTAGCCGCTTCGCACCGGCAGTTTCTCGAATTCCTGGAACGGCGCGTGGAATCGCGCGAGGTGGCCGAGGACATCCTGCAGTCGGCTTTCGTCAAGAGCCTGGAGAGCGGCGCGCAGCTCCGCGGCCAGGAGAGCAGCGTCGCGTGGTTCTACCGGATCCTGCGCAACGCGGTGATCGATCATTACCGCCAGCGTGGCGTCGAAGCCCGAGCGCTGGAGATATTGGGGCGCGAGGATCCCAGTCCGGCGGAGCAGACGGAGGTCTGCGGCTGCCTGATGGACCTGGTGGGAACCCTGAGTCCCGGCTACCAGGAGGCGCTCCGTACCGTGGACCTCGAGGACGGCTCACTCGCCGGTCTGGCCGTGCGGGCCGGGATCAGCGAGGGCAACGCGGCGGTCCGGGTGCACCGCGCGCGGCAGGCGTTGCGGAAGCGGGTCCAGGAAGCCTGCGGGACGTGCGCGGTGCACGGGTGCGTCAACTGCGACTGCGGATCGTGTGGTCCAGCCTATTTTTCCGCGAAGCAATAGAACAGGCCGGCGCCGCCAGTGGCCACCAGATTCTGCTGGCTGCATCCGCGGCTGGCGTGGACGGAATTCCAGGAAAGGCTCGGCCCGCCGGTGCGGTCGTGATGTCCCACCTGCGCGCTTCCTTCTCCGTTACTGGTCCAGTTCTTGCAGGTATGATCGGCGCTGTCGGTGAAGGCGCGGCCATCGGGCTGGGAGCCTGTCAGGATGTCGTGCTGGTTGGGCGACTCCCCGGATCCCTTGACCGGCTCGCCCTTCTCATTCACCGCGGTCACGCGCTGGAGCGTGTTGCCGAGCCGCGCTTCTTCGAGCGTGTCGCCATGGAGGTGTCCCAGGTTCTTGGCCACCTGCGCGCCACGCGCGTTGTACCACGGACCCTGGCCGATGCGGTCGCGCGCGCTGACGGCGCCGGGTCCGCTGGTGCTCAGGTACGCGCGCCAGGTCTTGTTCCCGGCTCCAACGGCTTCCGCCAGCCGCTGGCAGTGGCTGGCGGCGCCGGCGAGGCCACCGAGATTCGCGCCATCACCCACTCCCACGCTCGTCACGAAGAACGACATCGGCTGCTTGGGAGCGGCGGGCTGCTTGGGTTGTTGCGCGGCGAGCGGAATGATCACGGCGAGGGCGGTGAGCGGGAGAAGGAATTTGAGCTTCATAGCCCGACAGGGTACCACAGCCGGGCCGGGCGCTGTATCCTGGACGGTATGAGGAGTGCAATCGCGGTTGTAATGTTGTCGGTCGCCGCATCCGGGCAGATCGTTCGCGTCAAGAACCAGCCCACGGTGATGGGCCACTACCACCTGAACGTCACCAACGTCGCCGAGCAGAACAAGTTCTGGACGGTTCTCGGAGGCAAGGTGGCCAGGAAAGGGCCGCTCAATATCGTCCGGTTTCCGGGCGGGCTGATCCTGATGGACCAGAGCCGGCCCACCGGGGGGACACGGGGCACCTCGCTCAACCACATCGGATTCGAGGTTCCCGACTGCACCGCGATGGTCAACAAGATGCGCGACGCAGGATATCCGATCGTCACGCGTACCGAGGTGTCCGGAGGCCAGGCGCGAAGCGATGTCTTCCGCCATCCGACAATGAACATCGACCTGGCTTTCGTCATTGGACCGGACGACATCAAAGTGGAGATCGTCGGGAATCCGGCGGTGAAGGTGGCTACCGTCCACCACGCGCACCTGTTCGTTCCGGATGTCGAGAAGACGCGCGGATGGTATGTCACGACGTTCGGCGCCAAGGCGGGCCGGCGCGGTCCCTTTGAGGAAGCCGTCCTTCCCGGGATCCGGCTGTCGTTCCAGAAGGCCGACGGCGTGGTGGGAACGCGTGGACGCTCCATCGATCACATCGGATTCGAAACCGGCGATCTCAAGAAGCTGCGGAGCGACGTCAGCGGGCGCGGTGGCAGGATCGAATCGCAAGGCCGCACCATCGCCGGACTCAAGTCGCAGGGCTTGCTGCTGACCGATCCGGATGGCACGCTGATCGAGCTGACCGAGGGATTGGAGAAGATGGGAAAATGATCGATCTTTGGGACGACTTTGTCAAGGCGCGGTACCAGCCGGAACGCAAGCCGGAGGAGTTCCGGCAGTTCACCGAGGAAGCGCCGTCGGTGGTGAAGGACTTCTACCGGCAGAATCACGCCAACCAGACACTGGATTTCGTGCTCGGGAAGGAACGTGAGTACCTGCCCCTTCGAAAGAAGCGCATGAGCATCTGGGAGACGATGGAGGAGCTGAACAAGCTGGTCGACGACTCCGACCCCGACACCGACCTGTCCCAGACCGAACACGCGCTCCAGACCGCGGAGTCCGCGCGCGCTGACGGGCAGCCGCGCTGGTTCGTGCTCGCGGCGTTTCTACACGACACGGGCAAGATTCTGAGCTCGTTCGGCGAGCCGCAGTGGTGCGTGGTCGGCGATACGTTTCCGGTGGGATGCGCGTTCTCGGACCGGATCGTCTATCACGACTACTTCCGTGCCAATCCGGACTGGAGCCGCGATGAGCTGCGGACCGAGTGCGGGATCTACGAGCGCGGCTGCGGGCTGCGCAGCGTGCACATGTCCTGGGGCCACGACGAGTATCTGTACCACGTCATGAAGCCGTACCTGCCGGAAGAGGCTTTGTACATGCTGCGCTACCACTCGTTCTATCCGTGCCACAAGGAAGGCGCCTATCAGCACCTGATGGACGATCATGATCGCGAGATGTTCCAGTGGGTCCGCGAGTTCAACAAGTACGATCTATATTCGAAGAGCCATTCGAAGCCGGACACGGCGGCGTTGATGCCGTACTACCGGGACTTGGCGGGAGAGTTCCTGCCCGGCCAGATCCAGTGGTAGCGTGAGTCGCCGGGCTACCGGATCAAGTCCGTACAACGGAACAGTCTTATCGAGCCCAGACCGGGAAATCGTCGTGGGTGCGCCGCCGCGGATTCGCGCAACGCTTCGAAGTCCCGCGGGTTGTTGTGCACCAGCGGGAGCCCCTGCACCAGCGACGTTGCGGCGATGAGAACATCGAACTTCCACCGCGCCATCCGGCTGGACTTGGTTTCGGCTCGCCGGTGAGCCGATACCGGCGGACTCGGAGGAACCGGGACCAGGCAGATGAGTTCCGCCGCGGCCCACGCGGTCGCGTAGTGGACGGGAAGGACGCGGGCGGGGGTCAGATCGTACGAATCCCGCATCGAGCGAATCCACCCGGCCCGTTCCGGAGTGGCCTGAGCCAAAGCGGATCCGAAACCAGTCAGGCGTTCCATCACGGTGACCGCGGAGACGTAGACGAGATGGCGCCGTGAATAGTGGAGAAGCCACTGCCGGCCATCGGGCTCGCGGGACAACCAGCTCTCCGCGCTGGTATCGAAGAGGAAAGGTCCGTCCGGACTCACTTCTTCCCGGCCAGATAAATCCCGTTCACCATGAGGAACTCCTCCTCCGTGAGTCCGCTAAAAGCCCTGCCCATTCGTTCCACGAAATCCTCGGCACGTTCGACCGCAAGTTTCTGGCGCAGCCCGTCTTCGATCGCTTCGTTCATGATCACATTCAAATGAACTTTTCGGCGGTTCGCCAAGCGCTTTGCCGAGCGGAGCGTCGCGGCCGGAAGTGTCACAGTCGTACGGCGCTTTGCAGCAGACACAGCCATGACAAGAGAATAGCACGGTGCATCAAAGTGCATCACTGCCGAGCCTTGGTCCGGCAGATGAGTTCCAGGTCAGAACTGATATCTGAGCCCGAACTGCATCTCTCGCATCGTTCGCGCCGACGTGATGCGCCCGAATGTGGCTGGCTGCCGCGTATCGGTTGCCGGGAAGTTAAAGTTCGGATGATTCGGAAAGTTGAACGCCTCAAACCGGAACTCGATCGCATGGCCCTCGCGGATCTTCGTCGTCTTCGTCAGTGAGAAGTCCCACTGCTTCAGCCCGGGCGTGGTGAGCAGGTTGCGGCCGGTGTTGCCATAGCGGTATACCAGTTCCGGACTGCCGGGATCAAACGCGCGGATCTCCCAAAACTTGTCGGGAGACCGGACGCTGGGAATCGGACTGATGCCGGTCGCATCCGGGACGTTCGGCGTCCCGATCTGCAGCGGATCCCCAATCTGGCCGACGTTGATCGGTGTCCCATCGGAGAGCGTCAGGATCGTTCCCAACTGCCATCCGCCCACGATCCGGTCGGCCAGTCCGGGGGAGTTCAGCCACCGGCGTCCTTTGCCAAATGGCAGCTCATAGAGAACCGAACTCACAAAGCGGTGGGCGTTGTGGAACTGCGACAGAGCGTGCTCCCGCTGCAGGTTGTAGTTGTCGGTGGCGAACTGGTTCTCGCCGGTGTTGTTGCGAACCGAACTGCCCTGGTCCATCGCCTTCGACCAGGTGAATCCCACCAGGTAGGTGAGCCCCTTGGCGAACCGTCGCGTCGCCTTCAATCCCAGTCCGTGGTACCCCGAGTTCCCGTGATTGTCGAGCGTCTGGATCAGTCCGTAGGCAGGAAACGGCGAACGCTGCAGCAGCGTGCGGGCATCAGTTGGACCACGGCGGAGCACCGGCTGGTTCCACACCCGCAGCAGCTCAAGCTTGTGCCCGCCGTTCCCGATGTAGCCCGCCTCGACCACGGTGTCAGCTCCGAGTTGCCGTTGTACGTTGAACACCCACTGGAGCAAGTACGGTGTGCGCCGGTTCGTATTGTTGGCCAGCGTGAAGGTGGGCCCCTGGCACGGACCGCTCCAGTTCCGGCACTGGCCTCCTTCGTTGCGCCACGGGTCGCTCAGGGTCGCGTTCGGCCGTTCGGAGTCCGCCGTAAACTGGGAGCGCCCGCCGACGTTGCGTGTCAAGTCGAAGCGCGCTTCGACGATGTCCTGGATAAAGAAAGCGCCGAACCCGGTCCGCACTGTCCAGTTCTCTCCAGGACGGTAGGCAAGGCTCACACGCGGGGCTAAATCAGTGTTGTCCCGAAGCACCGTCTCGCGGCCGGCAATGTTGTCGCCTGAAGCTGTCGGGATCCCGTCATGGAAGCGGAAGGGCAGCCCCTCGTGGAAGTCGCCGGACCCGTTGCGGAACATCAACGGAACCCGCGCGCCGGGCACGAGCTCACCATTGTGGACGCCGGAATCATAGATGAAGACGTTCATCAGTCCGCGGTATTTGTCGTGATACGGCGGGGTATTCTCGTAGCGCAGGCCGAGCTCAGCGGTGAGCTTGGGAGTGATCTTCCAGTTGTCCTGGAAATAGAGCGAGAACACGGTGGCGCGGAACAGTCCGTTGGAGAAGGCGCGGGCACGGGTCGGCGTTGTGACTTCGCCGATCAGGTAGTCGGCGAACGGATGTCCGGTAACGCCGCGTTGCGCGGGATTCTGTGTCGCGTTGCCGCTGAACCCGAAACTGCCTCGCGTGAACGCGTTGCCCGTCTCGTTGTAGCGGTCCCGCCGGATCTCACCGCCGAACCGAAACGAGTGTGCCCCCCGGATGACGCTCATGTTGTTGATGAACTGAAAAATCGAGGTCCGGCCGACGAATGGGCCGTTGCCCTGCTCGCCAAATCCGGTGAGTCCCAGTCCCAGCCCAACGGAGGGAGTCCCGTAGGACAGCTCCACCGGTGATTCGAGCCCGATGATGCCGAGCTCGCGCGTCACGTCGCGCCTGAATGCGTAGAAGCGCCGCTGATCATTGTTGAACTGTGTCCAGCCGAACCGGAACTCGTTCACCACCGTCGGACTGAGGGTCCGGATGTTGCTCGCCAGCACCTGGTTGGTCTTGGTGAGGATGTTCGCCTCCTGGTCCTCGAACGCCGCAATCTCTTTGAAGTCCTCGTCGCTCCAACTGAAGCGGCCATACCAGGTGGAGTTCGAGCTCCGCACGTAGTCGATCCGTTGATTGAATTGTTCCCAGGTAATCGGACGCCGCCGCTGCCGAATGAAGTTCCCCAGGATGTCGTCATTGGTGCGCTGGGCCCGTGGATAGAACTCGAGCAGCTTGACGGAGACCGGATTGAACCGGCTCGCCGGAATCACCCCTCCTGGGAACGGCGTGGCGGCGATGGCGCGGGGATTCCCGGCGGCGTCGGTCGAGAATGTACGGGTCGCCGGGTCGAAGATGCTGCGGCCGGACGCGGAGAAATCGCCGCTGCGCATCCGGTTGGGGGCCACG
The DNA here is from genome assembly GCA_016871015.1 of Acidobacteriota bacterium. Taxonomy (GTDB): domain Bacteria; phylum Acidobacteriota; class Terriglobia; order Bryobacterales; family Bryobacteraceae; genus SYLY01. The sequence goes on from VFZX01000111.1 coordinate 8,302, forward strand.
TTAAACAGACCCTGCAACGTCTTGGTCTCGCGGAGAGACTCGAAGTTCGACAGGAAGAACAGCTTGTCCCGGATCAGGCGCCCGCCCAGCGCGAATCCAAACTGGTTGCGCAGGAACGGATTCTTGTTTCCTACCTGGCGGAACTCCTTGGCGTCGAAGGAATCGTTGCGGACAAATTCGAACGCCGCGCCGTGGAACTCGTTCGAGCCGGCCTTTGTCGCCACGTTGATCTGCACTGCGCCGCGTCCGAATTCGGCCGAGTAGACTCCGGTCTCGATCTTGAACTCTTGCAACGCGTCGATCGAGGGCTGCAGCGCGTACAGGTTGTAACTCATGTCGGTGTTTTCGAGTCCATCGAGCGTGTAGTGGTTGAACTGGTTGCGCGATCCCGCTACCGAGATCGATTTCTCAGTCCGTGTGCCGCCCTTGCGCGCCGCCGCTTCACCGCCCGCACCTTGCTCTGCCGACACGTTGGGACTCAGCGCTACCATTTGCAGATAGTTGCGTCCGTTCAGTGGAAGCTCGACGATCCGCCGGTTGTCGATCACCGTTCCGACCGCCGCGTTGTCAGCCGACAGCAATGGTGCGCCACCACGAACTTCGATCGACTCTGAAACGCTGCCCACTTCAATCGAGAAGTTGACGCGGACCGAGTCCGACACCTGCACCCGCACATCCGCACGCGTCGCCGACTTAAAGCCGTCCTTGCGCACGCCCACCTCATAGACGCCCGGCGGCACGAACGGGACCGTGAAGTTGCCCGTCTCATTCGTCTCCACCTTGCGCGCCTGGCTGGTCGCAGTATTGGTCACCGTGACATTGGCGCCGGAGATCACCGCGCCAGTCGAGTCGGTTACGGTCCCGGTAATTTCACCGAAAGTCTGTGCGGGAGAGATGGCCGGAAACGCCACGGCAAGGCCCGCTGCGATAAAGCGCCCTGCGATATTCATGATTCGGACAACCCTATCACATCCGGCACCCGCTAACCAACCGCCTTCACTGGCGCATGCGGAGCCAGCCCAGTCGCCGGATCATGCGGAAGGAAGAACCGTAACGGCCCCTTCGCCCTTCCCACCGGACGGCAGCCCGGACCCGGAGTGTCGCCCTCGCCCAAGTCCGCCAGAGCCCGCGCGATCAGCGATTTCATCCGGGCCACCTGATCCGGATTCGCAGCCGCCACATCCTTCGACTCGCCGATGTCGGAGTCCAGGTTGTACAACTCGCCCGAAACATGGTATTTCCATGCACCAGCCCGCACGGCCCGCAGATTCCGGTTCTGATAGAAATAGAACGCCTCCCACGGCGTCTTCACGCCCGGCCCGCCGAACAGAATCGGCGACAGGTCGTGTCCGTCGATCTTGCGGCCGGAGGGCGGCGCGGCGCCGGCCAGTTTAGCGAGGGTCGGCAGGAAATCGATATGACTGGTGAGCTCGCGCGACACCGTGCCCGCGGGAATCCGGCCCGGCCACCAGGCGATCGTCGGAGTGCGTAGTCCGCCTTCCCATACCGACCCCTTGTTGCCACGGAACGGCTTGTTGTCCGCACGGATGGTGCCGCCGTTGTCGGAGGTGAAGATCACGAGCGTCTTCTTGCCGAGCCCCTCTTGCTCGAGGGTCCGCAGCACCTCGCCCACGCTCCAGTCGGAATCCGCCACGGCGTCCTGATACAGCGACTCCCGCTTCCCGCGCATGCTCTTGGCCGCGAACAACGGACCATGAACCTGGTTGTGCGGCAGGTACAGGAAGAACGGACGCCCTTTGTTCTTCCGGATGAAGGCCACCGCCTCCGCCGTGTACTCCGGCGTCAGCACATCCTGATCTGTGACCTCGCGCACCACCTTGTCATTGCGCACCAGCGGCAGAGGCGGACATGGATTCTGAGCCTGCGGATTCTTCACGCCTCGTCCCATGTCGTTCGAATAGGGGATGCCCAAGTAGGAATCAAAGCCATGCCGCGTGGGCAGGAACTCAGGCTGGTCGCCCAGGTGCCACTTGCCGATGCAGGCAGTCGCGTAACCCTGCTTCTTCAACAGGCGCGCGATCGTGATCTCGCGGGGATTGAGTCCGTGCCGGTCGCCTGGAAACAGGACCCCGTGCCAAGAGCCACGTTCCAGCCCAACACGCCGCGGATAGCAGCCCGTCATCAACGCGGCTCGCGACGGCGTGCAGACAGGCTGTGCGTAACAACACTCCAGGCGCATGCCTTCGCGCGCCATCCGCTCGATGTTGGGCGTGTAGCTGATCTTGCCGAAGGGACTGACGTCAGCGTAGCCCAGATCGTCGATCGAGATGATCACGAAGTTCGGCTTCTCACCGGCGGCGGAAAGCGGCGCGGCGAAAGCAGCGAACACCTGGCGGCGCGTGAGTTGCGGCATTGGAACCTGCATTCTACCGGATCTTCTCCTCGGGCATCTCCGAGCGGATCACCGGATTCACGGGCATCCGGTCCGGCTCGCCATCCGCCGCGCGGATCAGCCGCGCCAGCTCGGCCTTCAGCTCTTCCACCTTCGGCTGGGCTTCCGGGTCGCTGATCCGGTTACGCGTTTCCTTAGGGTCGTTCGCCAGATCGTACAGCTCCGCCATCTGCGTGTCCGGCTGCCCTTCTCCGTTCGGATAGTGGATGTACTTCCAGCCGTCGGTCCTCACGCCGCGCACGTTCGGCGTGTAAGGGAACTCGTTCTCGAAGTTGTATTCGTAGTACCAGGATTTCCGCCAGCCGCGCTCTGTCCCCTCGGCCACCGCCTTCCACGACCGCCCGTGCGACTTTGCCAATGGACGCGCGCCACAGAAGTCGAGCACGGCCGATGCGAAGTCGATGTTGAGCACCATCTCGGCGCGCACCGCGGCGGTTCGCAGCCGCTCGGGATAGCGCACAAGCAGTGGAACCCGGATGCTCTCCTCCCACATCACGCGCTTGTCCACCGCGCCGTGCTCGCCCAGCAGGCAGCCGTTGTCGGCCAGGAACACGAACAGCGTGTTGTCGAGGTCGCCGCGCTTTTGCAGCGCCTCGTAGATCCGGCCCACGCTGTCGTCGATCGACGGGATCGTCGCCAGGTACGTACGCACGAACTTGCCGTACTCCTTGTTGCCGTACAGCGGACCCTTGATTCCGTGCCATGTCGCCAGCCGCTGCCGGACCCACTCTCCTTTGCCCTCGCCCGTGTCGCTCACCGTTTCCGGCGGCTTGATGTCCACGCCGTCGAACAGGTGCTCGTACTTGGGCTCGGGGATGTTGGCCGAGTGCGGCGCCTTGTGGCCCAGGATCATGCAGAACGGCGAGGACTGCTTCGCCAGCCAGTCGACAGCCATGTCCGTCACCACCGTGGTGTAGTATCCGCGGACCTTCTCACGCTTTCCGTTGATGTTGAACTCGGTGTCGTTGTACAGCCCCTGGCCGCGGTGGCTCACCCAGTGGTGGAATCCGGGACGCGGCGAGTCGTTGTTCTCGCCCATGTGCCACTTGCCGAAATAGGCGGTCTGGTAGCCCTCCGACTGCAGGATCCGCGGATAGCTCTCCAGCGATTCCGGGTACTCGGTGAAGTTGTTCGTCACCCCATGCGAGTGCGCATAGAGCCCGCTCAGCAGGCTCGCGCGGCTGGGCGAGCATAATGACGTGGTGACAAACGCATTGGTGAACCGGACGCCTTCCGCCGCCAGCCGGTCCATATGCGGTGTCTTGAGGAACGGATGTCCCGCGCAGCTCATGCAATCCCACCGTTGATCGTCGGTGAGCATCACGACTACATTTGGCCGGCGCGCGCGTCCGCAGGAAACGGCCGCAGCCGCGGCGCCCCCGAGGAAATTGCGTCTGTTCATGAACTCCATATGATACAGGGCTTGCGGTACAGTGATGGTCATGCTGGGGAACTTCCTATTCGCCGCCGCTACCGTGCTGACATCCGAGACGTGGTGGGACTGGCGCTCGATTCCGGCAACCGCAATCTCACCGGACGGCCAGCGGCTGGTGTACGTGGTCCAGCGGCAGGACCGGATGCGCGATGCGGTCTATTCGAATCTGTGGATCGTGAACACCAACGGCAACGGCGCGCGGCCTCTCACCCAGGGCGACCAGCGCGACACCGATCCCGCCTGGTCGCCGGATGGAACCCGCATCGCCTACATCACCAACCGCACGGGAAAGCCGCGTGTCATGGTCCGGTGGATAGCCGATGGCCAGGAGGCGGCGGTCACTTCCGGCACGGAGAGTCCGTCCGGAGTCTCCTGGTCCCCTGACGGACGTACGCTTGCTTACCTCGAGCGCGTTCCCGCCAAGCCCGCGTTCCAGGTGAAGCTCGGCTCCGCCCCGCCCGGCGCGACATGGGGTGAAGCCGCGTCCGTCGTCACGCGGCTCAAGTGGCGCGCCGACAAGACTCCCGGACAGGGACTCGTGCCGGAAGGCGACACGCACCTGTTCACCGTACCCTCCGACGGCGGCGCTCCGCGGCGGATCTCGCCCGATGGATACAGCTTCACTGGCGTCCCGCAGTGGACCCCGGACGGCCGGCGCCTCGCCGCCACCGGCATCCGCCAGCCCGATGGCGACCGGCAACTTTATCCCGAAGACATTTACGCCATCAGCCTCGACGGCCAGATCCAGCGCCTCACCAACGGCAACGGGAACGAGAATACTCCGCAGATCTCGCCCGACGGCCGCAGTGTCGCCTACCTTGGATTCGCCGACAAGGGCAACGCGCACCACAACACGAACCTCTACGTGACGGGGATCGACGGCGGGACTCCGCGCCAGATCGGTGTGGCCCTCGACCGGAACATCCTGCATCCCCGCTGGACCAGCAACAACGCGCTCTCCGCCCTTGTCGAAGATCAGGGCGCGGCGCACCTGTACGAGCTGCGGCTCGACGGCGGCGCGCGTGCCATCACTACTGGCGCCTCGACACGCTGGGCCACCGGATACGCCGACGCCGGACCGCCACCCGCAATCTCGCCGAACGGCACCGTGGTCCTCAGCCATTCCTCGCCCGATCAGCCGCGCGACCTTTACGCCTTTTCCCTCGCCGACCCGTCACACCGGACGCGGCTCACCGAAGTCAATCGTGGCGTGCTCACGGGCCGGACCATCGGGGCGGTGGAAGAGATCCGGTACAAGGGCCCGGATGGCAAGGCAATGCAGGGATGGATCATCAAGCCGCCGGGATTCAATGCTTCGAAGAAGTATCCGATGATTCTCGACATCCACGGTGGTCCGCACGCGATGTACGGCGTCGAGTTCAATTGGCAGATGCAGGTCCACGCCGCGCGCGGGTTTGTGATCCTGTACACCAACCCGCGCGGCAGCACGGGCTACGGCGAGGAGTTCGGAAACATCATCCATACCAAGTATCCGGGCGACGACTTCCATGACCTGATGGCGGGCGTCGATGCGGTGCTCGCCAAGGGCTATGTGGACCCGGCCAAGCTGTTCGTGACCGGCGGCAGCGGCGGCGGGATTCTCACGGCGTGGGTGGTGACGCACACGGACCGCTTCCGCGCCGCGGTCAGCCAATATCCCGTGATCAACTGGATCACGCAGGCTGGCTCGTCCGATATCCCGCTGGTGACCCACCGCTGGATGAAGTCGGCGCCTTGGGAGAATCCGCAGCAGTACTTGAGCCGGTCGCCGCTGATGATGGCAGACAAGGTCAAAACTCCCACGATGCTGTTGACCGGAGAGGAGGACTGGCGGACGCCGATCGCCCAGACGGAAGAGTTCTACGTCGCGCTGAAGACCCGTGGCGTCGACACGGTGATGGTGCGATTCCCGAAGGAGCCGCATGGAATCCGCGGCCCGCACCCAAGCCACTGGGTCGCCAAGGTCGAATACATCTTGGGGTGGTTTGAGAAATACCTATGAGCGAAACCAGCCGGCGCGCGATCCTGGCCGCACCCCTCGCTTTCGCGGCGATGCCGAAGCTCCGCGTCTCCGGCATGGAAATGATCCCGGTACGCGCCACCAGGCGTACCGTGTGGCTGATGGTGCGGCTGCGGACCGACAGCGGACTCACGGGACTCGGTGAAGCCTCCGACGCCTTCGGATTCGCGGGCACCAGCGTCGAGAACGCGCGCCGCATGGAGTCCGAGTTGCGCCGTTTCTACCAGATGCTCGAAAAGCGCTCGCCGATCGAGGTCGAGCGGTTCCGCCAGCATGGCGAGGCGTCGGCGCGGTCCGGCGGTCTGGTCTCGGCCACGGCGTACAGCGCGATCGAGCAGGCGCTTTGGGATCTGACCGGGAAGGCGCTCAACGTTCCGGTGCATGCGATGTTCGGAGGCGCGGTGCGCACCGAGCTTCCGATGTATGCCAACATCAATCGCGCGACCAGTCCGCGGTCGCCCACCGGATTCGCGGCGTCGGCCAAGCGCGCCGTCGCGGAGGGCTACCGCGCGATCAAGGCGGCGCCGTGGGATGGATTCCCGCCGGCGGGATCCTCGCAGGGAAAGATCCGCGCTCATGTCGACCAGGGAATCGCCTGCACGCGCGCGATCCGCGAAGCCGTGGGTCCGGATATCAAGGTGATGGTCGACTGCCATAGCTTCTTCACCGTCCCGATGGCCGTCGACCTGGCCGGGCAGTTGGAACCGTACAACCTTACCTGGTACGAAGAGCCCGTGGCGCCGAAGCTCACCGCGGAGACACTCGAAATCCGCAAGGCGATCCGGCAGGAGATGGCGGGCGGCGAGATGCTGTTCGGCGTCGACGGATTCACGCCGCTGTGCCGCGATCGCGCCGTCCACGTGATCATGCCCGACGTGAAGCACTGCGGCGGACTGCTGGAGATGACGCGCATCGCGGCCATGGCCGGGGCGCACAATGTTTCAGTGGCGCCCCACAATCCCGCGGGTCCCGTGTCGACGGCGGCGAGCGTGCAAGTGTGCGCCGGGATGAAGAATTTCAACATCCTCGAAGTCCAGTGGGGCGAGGTCCCATGGCGCGGCGAGTTGCTCGATCCACCCGAGCGCATCGTGAACGGCACGATCCGCGTGCCGGACGCTCCGGGCTTCGGCGTCAAGCTGAACGACGAGGTCGCGGCCCGCTACAAGTTATCCTGACAACCTGTCCCCTGCACCGCGGCGCGCTTCTGCGCAACTATTCCTGAAACGGATCCCACACACGCCCCAGCTCCAGCACGAAGCCTTCCACGGGACCCTCTCCACGGACCTCGTCCGGATTCACCAAGACCTCCGGCGCCACTCCTGGCCGGTAGATTTCAACTGTGCGGGTCTCGGGATCAATCAGCCACCCGAGTTGTGCGCCGTTCGCGATCCATTCGTCCATCTTGTCGCGGAGCGTACGGATCCGGTCCGGCTGCGATCGTAGCTCAATCACGAAGTCGGGGCAGAGCCGCCAAAAGCCCGCGGAGGCAACCGGATCCAGCGCGCGGATGCGCGGCTTGAAGACCCAGGCCGCATCCGGAGCGCGGCGAGCGCTGTTGGGCAGGGTCCAACCGGTCGAGGAGTCAAAGCCCGTACCACTCCCATCGGCACGTGCCCAAACGCCAAGTTGCACGGCGATCTCGTGATTCCGGGCTCCGGTCGCTGTGAAAGTCAGGGGCATGACGATAAGCTCTCCTTGCGCAGTGACTTCGGACGACAAATCCGGATGCTCAGCACAGAGCGCGGCGAAGGCGGGTGATGTAGGCTCCGGCCCGCTTGGTATTCTAGCTGCTGTTGATGCGTTTCAATATCTCGCCGATCGGGGCGGATTCACCCTGAGTCCACTGGCTGGGCCCAACTACACGCTCCAGTTCCCGCTGGCCTACAACGCGGCGGGCTTGCCCAAGCGGGAGAGTCCCGCGGACATCGAGAGTCCGGAATGGCGGGTTGCGATCCTCGAAGTTCGCACACGCGGATCCTGGACTGTCTGGTATTGCGCACTCCGCTGCCAACAGGCATCCATCGACCTTTACGGACATCGGGAGAAGAAGAACGAACCGGTGGTTGAAGACTTCGGAAGGGACCGCGAGAAGAATCTGGCCATTCTGCGCCGGGCCGCGGGCCTGCAGCCGGATGAGGGAGTGCGCCTCGAATTCCAGAAGGTCCGGTGACCCGGTCTAGTTGGGCTCGAACTTCTGGACCACGCCGTTCAACTGCGCAACGTACACCGCTCCGTTGCGGCCCACCGCGATTCCGTGTCCGCCCGGATTCCCCGGCAGCCGCGTCAGCGCCTTGCCGTTCAAATCCCGCAACGTGTCCCCGGTCCAGATTTTTTGATCTGGTGTGATCAACAACGGCGACACCCCGCCCGTGTCCCACTGCGCCAGAAACTTGCCCGCCGCATCGAACACCTGCACACGCCGGTTGTCCCGGTCGGCAACATAGACGCGGCTCAGCCGGTCGACCACGATGCTGTGCGGCAGCCCGAACTCACCCGGACCCGTGCCGCGCTTGCCCCACTCGCCGATGTACTGCCCGCGGGCGGAAAACCGGACCACGCGCGGATTCCCGTATCCATCGCTCACATAGATGTCCCCATTTGGCGCCACAGCGAGGTCGGTCGGAAGGTTGAAGTGGGTCTTGTCCAAACCCGCGGCGCCCTTGGTTCCGAGCGTGAGGATCACCTTGCCTTCCGGCGTCGTCTTGTAGACCACATGGCCCGGCGCGTCGGCCACCCAGATGTTGCCGTCGGAGGTGACCCGGATCGCATGGCCGCCGCAGGCGTAGCACGCCGCGGGACCATACACGGCCGAGTACCCGGATGCGCCCGGCGCGCGGAACCGCGGCTCAACCGCTACCACCTTGCCGTGGCTGATCAACCCGTCGCCCCACGAGCGCACGAACTCGCCCGACTCGGTGAACTCGAGTATCGGATGCGCCCCCCGGTGAAGCACCAGAACGTGGCCCCTGCTGTCGATGGCCGTGCCCGCAACTTGAATCAGGTTCCACGGCCCGGCGGGAGCTCCGGCGGCGCTTTTGGCCGGCAAGGGCCATTCCGGAACCAGGCGGTAGGTCTGCGCGAATGCGCTGGCGGCGAAGAACAGGACGAGGATTCTCATCCCGTCACTGTATCGGATTCCGCTTGCGTCCGCCGCAACTCCCAGCCCGGCTTAAACAGGGGCAGGAAATTCTCCTGGCGGTAAGGATGCTCCCGGATGAAGTCGATATTGATGTCCACTCCCAGTCCAGGCCGCGAGCCGACTTCGATGAATCCATTCACCACCTTCACCGGATGATCCAGCAACTGCTCTTCCCACGGCTCGTTGAACTCGTCAAAAATCTCGTGGATATAGAAGTTCGGCAGGCACGCGTTCAACTGCACGCACGCCGCTGAGCAGACCGGACCCTGCGCCGAGTGCGGTGCCACCACGCCGTAGTGGGCATCCACCATGTCGGCGATCTTGCGGGTCGCATAGAGTCCGCCGAGATTCAGGGGCTCCGGCTGCAGGATGCTCACCGCGTCGTGCTTCAACAACTCGGCGAACTGCTGCTTGTTCGACAGCGACTCGCCAGTCGCCACCGGTACGGGACTCCGCCGCGCCACCTCCACCATCGCGGCGATGTTCGAGTGGTGCACAGGCTCCTCGAACCAGGCCGGGCGGAACGGCGCCATCGCCTGCGCGAACTCGATCGCCTGCGCAGGACTAAAGCGGCAGTGGCCCTCGATCAGGATGTCCACGTTCGCCCCCACCGCGTCCCGGACCGCGCGGATGATGTCCACCGACAGATCGAAGTCGTACCTCGAGCAGGACCTCCACATTGATCCGAACGGATCGAACTTGAGCGCCGTGTATCCGCGCCGCACCACTTCCTTCGCCTTCTCGTGGAAAGAGTCCGGTGTCCGCGGACCGCGGTACCAGCCATTGGCGTAGGCACGCAGCCGGTCATGGCACCTGCCGCCCCAAAGGTTGTAGATAGGCTGGTTGCAGGCTTTGCCGATGATGTCCCACAGTGCGATCTCGATCGCCGCCACCGCGCACATGTGGATCTGCGCGCCATCCGTGTAAATGTCGCGGATCAACCGCGCCGAGATGGCTTCCACCTGGAACGGATCCATGCCCAGGATGTGCTGCTTGATCTCATGGATCGCCGTCTCCACGGTCCGCGCGAAGAAGTTGAGCGTCCCTTCGCCGATGCCGTACAGCCCTTCATCGGTCTGCACCTTGGCGAACACCCAATTCTTCCAGGGATTCCCGAAGATGTAGGTTTCGATCCCCGTGATCTTCATGCGGTCTTCGGACGGTAGATTCCGATCATCTTGTCTTCGAAATCAAAGTTCTGCGCCGGACCCGTGTACTCTTTCGAGTACCAGCGGTAGGTTTCCTTCAGACCCTGCTCGAAAGGAGTCGCCTTCCATTTGAGCACTCGCTGGATTTTCTGGGTCACCATCGTGATGGGCGCCATGTCGTAGTAGACCCCGAAGTACAAAGGCGACCGCATGGGATGCCCGCCCGCCGCCTGAAGGTGCTCGCGTGGCACATGTACCGTGACCGGCTGGACTTTCGCCGCCGCCGCGAACGAATGCACCAGATCCAGTTGGCTCACCGGCCGCGGGTTGGCAACGTTAAAGGCGTGTCCCACCGCTCCGGGAATCTCCAGGACCGCCAGGCCTGCTGCCACGAGGTCCTTTACGTAGACGAACTGCATCAGCCGCCGGCCATCGCCCGGGATCAACACGGGACGTCCCGCTTTCAGGCGGTCCCAGAAGAACTGCTCGCGGTAGAACGGATTGTCGGGTCCGTAGACGTAAGGCGGACGGAGTGTGACAGCGGGCAGCCCGTGGCGCTGATGGAGGCGGAACAGCGCCCGCTCACTCTGCGCCTTGTTCCGCACGTAGGAGTCCGGGTGGTCATCCTTGGCCAGGCCGTCGCCCTCCTGGTGGTTCAATCCGTCGCCGTAGGCCGCCACCGACGACAGGAACACGTAGCGCTGCAGCTTGTCACCCACCAGGCGCGCTGTGGCCGAAACCTGGTCGGCGGTGGTGCCGCGTTCCCAGTCGTAGACGTTGTCGTAGACGGCGTCAAAGTGGCGCCCCGTGAGGGCTCGGGCGAGCGAGGCCGCGTCATTGCGGTCCGCGATCAACTCGTCCACCCGCTTGCCGAACCCATGGCCCGGCTTGCGGTGCAGGATCGTGACTTTATGGCCCGCCTTCAGCAGCTCCTTCACGAGTAGCTTGCCGATAAAGAGCGTGCCGCCGATTACCAGGACCTGCATTGTTGCCCGTTAATCGTAGTATTCCAGTCCGAGGTGCGTGATCAGGTCCTCGCCCATGAGGTGGCGAAGGCGGTTCTTCAGCTTCATGAGCTGGATGAAGATGTCGTGCTCGGGGTAGAGCCCCGGAGCGGTCATCGGAGCCTTGAAGTAGAACGAGAGCCACTCCTGGATCCCCCTCATCCCGGCCCGTTGCGCCAGGTCGAGGAAGAGCACCAGGTCCAGAGCAATCGGCGCGGCCAGGATCGAGTCACGGCAGAGGAAGTCGATCTTGATCTGCATCGGGTATCCGAGCCAGCCGAAGATGTCGATGTTGTCCCAGCCCTCCTTGGCGTCACCGCGCGGCGGATAGTAGTTGATCCGCACCGCGTGGTACAGGTCCTTGTACAGGTCCGGGTAGAGCTCCGGCTGCAGAATCGTGTCGAGCACGCTGAGCTTGGTCTCTTCCTTGGTCTTGAACGAACCCGGGTCTTCGAGCACCTCGCCGTCCCGGTTGCCGAGGATGTTGGTCGAAAACCAGCCGCTGACACCGAGCATCCGCGACTTCAATCCCGGCGCGAGCAGCGTCTTCATGAACGTCTGGCCGGTCTTGAAGTCCTTGCCGCAGACCGGAAGGCTCTGGTCACGCGCGTACTCGATCAGCGCTGGCATGTCGTGGGTCAGGTTTGGAGCGCCATTGGCGAACGGGACGCCGGACCTGAGCGCTGCGTATGCATAGACCTGGCTCGGCGCGATGTCGGGGCTGTTCTTGGCCAGCCCCTTCTCGAACGCCCTCAGGCTTGCGTGGACCGCGCCTGGCTTCTTGAACGTCTCCGTGGAGCCGCACCAGAGCATCACCATGCGGTCGCACTTGTTCTTCGCCTTGAACTGTTGGATATCGGCCATCAACTGCTCGGCCAACTCCATCTTGCTCGCGCCCTTCTTCACGTTGGGCCCGTTGATCCGCTTCACGTAGCTTTGATCGAACACCGCGGCCATCGGCTGGATTCCGGAGAGGAACCTCTTGACCGAATCCAGGTGGTGCGGGTCAAGCACCTGGGCGTTAGCGGCCGCTTGATAGGCGTTGTCCTCGTAGATGTCCCAGCCTCCGAAAACCAGGTCGTTGAGCCCGGCCAGAGGGACGAAATCCTTGATCATGGGGGAGCGCCCGTCGGTGCGCTTGCCCAGCCGGATGGTCGCGAGCTGGGTCAGAGAACCGACCGGATTGGCTTTTCCCCGGCGGACCAATTCGACGCCGGCCATGAATGTCGTGGCCACCGCGCCGACTCCAGGGATCAGAACTCCAAGCTTGCCTTTCGCGGGCGCGATCTTGGCGGATTGGGGTGTCGTCAACGAAAACAACTCCTTCGGATTGTGTGGGAAATGGGGAAGGAAAGGGTAGACTGCTATACTAACACTTTCATGCAAGCTCGCGGCGTGATGCCAGTCACGGCACTGCTCGTGGACGATGAGCGGCTGGCGCTGGATGAGTTGGCGTATCTGTTGCAGGATTTCCCGGATGTAGAGGTCGTCGCCACCGCTTCGAACGGTCCGGAAGCGGTGAAGCGGATCGATGATCTGGAACCGGATTTGGTTTTTCTGGACGTCCAGATGCCAGGCATGGACGGGCTTTCCGTGATCCGCAAGGTCCGCGTCTCCGGCGGCCACCAGCCGTACTTCGTCCTGGCCACTGCCTTTGACCAGCACGCGGTCGAGGCGTTCCGGCTGGAGGCGCTCGACTACCTGCTGAAACCGGTCGACAAAGAGAGGCTGGCCGAGTCGATCTCCCGCGCCCAGAGGAGCCTCGCCGAAAGGGCGCGGACCGCACCTCCGGAGCCACCGGCTCCGCCGCCGCTGCCTCCTGGCCCTAAGCCGCCGATCGAGCGCGCCAAGATCCTGGTGCGGGCGCAGGGGCGGCACCTGGTCGTCGATTCCCAGGACATCATCTACGCCACCATCCAGGACGGCACCATCACCGTCGTGACCGGGGCAATCGAGGGCGTCGCGAACTACCGGACCATCGAGGAAATGCAGTCACACCTCGATCCGGACACCTTCTGGAGGGTGCATCGCTCCTACCTCGTGAACCTGCACCGGATCAAAGAAGTCATCCCCTGGTTCCGTTCAAGCTACCAGCTCAAGATGGACGACAAGCGAGGCTCTGAGATCCCGGTGAGCCGCGTTCAAACCAAGCGGCTGCGGACCCTGTTCAAGCTATAGGTCCCCCGGCTGTATTAACATTGGTGGTATATGCTGGGGCTGGCGCGACAAGCCGCGCTGGTTGCTGTCATGGTGGTCGTAGCGGGGTTCAGCGCGCAGGTGGCGACCGTCCACAGGAACTATGCGGGGAAATGGACAGGGCTGTTCTGCATCGGGGCAGAACAGGAGTTGCCGTCATTGCCGTCACTGTCGGACGCATACCGTTTTCCCGGCAGCGGATTCGACGGCCAGTTCTACCTGTTGATCGCTCATGATCCCCTCGGCCGGAGGGAGACTCCCCGCTACATCGACTGGCCCGGGCTCCGCTATTTCCGGATCCTGATGCCAGCTCTTGCTGGCGCCGCCTCAGCCGACGATGACAGCCGCCTTGCAGCAGCCTACATTGGCTGGAATCTGGCGTTCCTGGGACTGGGTGTCTACTGGTCGGCCCGTTTCGCGGAATTGAGTGGGCGTCCGGCCTGGTGGGGCGCGGGCTTCGCGCTTGTCCCGGCTGTATCGATCTCGCTCGACCGGTTGACGGTCGATCTTGCTGGCTCTGGTGCAAATTCCGAGTCGAGCCAAATTCGGTAACGGCCGACGTCTCGATCGAACCCGACTCCGATCACGCAGCCAACGCGGCTCGCCAGATCTCCGGCATCGTCGCCCCTGCCCCGCCTAG
>VFZX01000112.1 GCA_016871015.1 Acidobacteriota bacterium
GACTGCTTATCAACGATGGTGCCGCATCTTGCGCTCGATCTTCCAGCAATTCGCCAAGATCCCCCTCGATCCGCCTGCTCCAGTGCCCCTTCCAGCCGCTTCCAACTGCCGGATTTAGGATCAAGTCCATGGAAGCCGCCTACCGGATGCAGTTTGAGGCATCCGATGTGTTCGACATCCGCAAGGAGCCCGAGTCCGTGCGCGCCGAATACGGCTCCGATCCATTCGCCAATGGCTGCCTGCTCGCCCGCCGCTTGGTGGAGCGCGGTGTCCGTTACGTGCACATCAATCAGGGCCAGGGACAGCCGTGGGACGACCATTCCGAAATCGAAAAGCACTTGCGTGAGCGGTGTCCCGCGATGGATCAGGCCGCGGCCGCGCTGATCCGCGACTTGAAGCGGCGTGGGCTCTTGGACGAAACGCTTGTGGTGTGGGGCGGTGAGTTCGGCCGGACTCCGGTCTCGGAAAGCGGCACTGGCCGCGACCACAATCCGTACGGATTCACGATGTGGATGGCCGGTGGCGGAGTCAAGGGCGGCATCGCCTACGGCGCCACTGACGAGTTCGGATTCAAGGCTGTCGAGAATCGTGTATCAATTCATGATTTGCACGCGACCATGCTGCACCAGCTCGGGATCGACCACACGCGCCTCACCTACCGCTACGCCGGCCGGGACTTCCGCCTGACCGACGTGTTCGGCGAAGTAGTGCGCGATCTGCTTGTGTAGAGCGGCACCTACCGGGTCGCAAAATATTCGGCGATCTCCGGCTTGGTGTCCATCAAAATCTCCGCGACGGCCCTCCGGTCCTCTGCTTTCATGTCCGCATACAGCTTGCTCGTGTCCCGCCCGTTCAGGACTTCCCACAGCCGCTGATAGAGGTGCAGCTTCACCTCGCGCGGCAGCTCGTCGAATGCCGGACTGTAGACCAGGTAGCTGCACGGATAGCGGAACATCCGGGTTTTGAGATCGAGCTCGCGCAGCGACCGGCCTCGCGTGTCGCGCGGTCCGGATTTGGCGAAGTCCGCGGCAAAGCCCGAAGTCCCCTTCACTGGACCCCTGAGCGGAGCCTCATCCCGGAACAGCATGTACTGCAGCAGCACCTCGGCGGGATTCCGGATCCGGCGGCGCGTCGAATCCGACCATTCGCCCTCGGGCCGTAGGAGCGCCTTGTTCATCGAAGCCTGCTGCTCCAGCGCGACCCGCGCCTCATACGATACGCGCGTCAACAGGTTGTGCATGCGGACCTGATGTTCGAGCACCATGAGCGCGACGATGTCGCTGTGGCCGCTCAGGTACCGCCGGTGGTCGAACCGGCCGGCGAGGCTCATCACGTTGGCACCGGCCTTGAGGTCCATGTTTTCGGGGTTCTCTTTGTCCTTGTCTTTGAGGAACGCGTTGCCCATATGGACGTCGTTCGCGTGGGTTCCGGTCACGTACCATCCGCCCCAGCGTTCCTTCAGCGGACTCCGGTGGTCGGTGCTGAATCCTCCCGCCTGAAAATAGGGATACCCGTCCGCGCCAGCGTACACTGAGCGGACCATGTGCCCAGGAACGCCTAACGTGCGCGGCGAGGAATGGCACTGCAGGCACTCGTCGCGGCGGATGAACTTCGGCGCTCTCTTCGGATTCTGGTCGAGCGTGTAGAAGATGCTTCCCTTCAGCGGATCGTTGGAGGAGAACTCCATGACGTCGCCGTCCTGAACCCAGCCCGCGTAGACATCGTCGTTGAAGTAGATGGCGCGCGGCGTTGCGGGCGCGATCCGCGCGAGCTGAAAGCTGGTCTTTGAGAACACGAGCACCTGCGAGGCGGGCGGGATTCCAAGCGCCTGTAGGACTGCCGGAAGGTAGCCGAGGCGCGTGTCCCAGGGCAGTTTTGCTTCGCCGCGGTCGAGCTTCTTTTGCAGGACGGCGACGGGATCACGCAGGTCGCCGGAGGCGGAATACCGGATGAGGCGGTCCTCGAGGTCGAGCCCCATGGTTCCGCTGAGGTCGCTTTGGGCCAGCGCGGCGGTGGCGGTCAGGAGCGCGCAGGCTGCGGAGGTCTTCATACGCGCACCTCCAGCAACTGCGCACAGGCAGGTGTGGCGCACAATGGCTGGACGCCGCTCGAATCGCTGAGCAGATCGGCGATCGCCGTGGTGCGGAATGTATGCTCGATTGTAGCGAGCGCCTGGTCGAGCTTGCGATGCACGGGGCACAGCGTGTTCCGGTGCGTTTCAAGTCCCAGGGGACAGACGTGGATTCGTTGAATCGGGTCGACGACGGAGACGACATCGAACAGCGTGATCGATGCGGGATCACGCGCCAGGGTGAACCCGCCGTGCAGCCCCCGGCCGGCCTTCACGAGTCCCGCACGGACCATGGACCGCATCACCTTGGCGAGGTAGTCGGGCGGGGTTTGGGTGCCGGCGGCGATCTGTGTCCGGGTGCGGGGCGAGGAGGAATGTTGGGCAAGATGGACGATGGCGCGGAGGGCGTATTCAGTGGTTTGGGTGAACAAGGGATATATGGACCTCCATATCCATATATATAGCACACCTGCCCGTCTGGAGGAGAATCCTTACTGCGATAGCGTGAAATTCACGTCGATCGCCAACGCGACTTCCACCGGCTGCCCGTTGAGCAACGTCGGACGGTAGCGCCACTGTTTCACCGCATCGACAGCCGCGGGCACAAGTAGTGGATGGCCAGCCGTGACCCGCATGGCCGTGACACTGCCGTCGCGCGCGAGAATCGCCTCGATCCGCACCGTCCCTTGGATCCGCGCCTGCCGCGCCAGCGGTGGATAAGCGGGCCGCACATACTGCACCACCTGCGGCGGTTTCACGTCCCCGCCGACCTGCACCGGACCAGACGGTCGCGCCACCGCCTGCTTTGGAGGATCCGGTTTGCGGACCTCCACTGGTGGCGCTGGCGGCTGGATCCCCGCACCACCGCCCCCCGCGCCTACCCAGCCAGGCACTACAGGTCCATCCGTTACTCCGGTCCCGTTGATCTGCACCAATCCGGTCTCATCAATGAGGGTCACGCGGTCCGGGACCCGTGCCGGCGGAATCACAACCGCCCGTACCGGCATCCGCAAGAGCGCCGTCGACGTCTGCATCACTGCGCGCCTGGCCGCGGGGGGAGGCGGCGTGAGATCCGGCGGCCGGAACTGTAGCGGAGTGGCCGCAAACTGCACGGCAGGCAGAATCTCAGTGAACAGCAGGGGCACGGTCAACACGCACGCCAGGATCGCGAGCTGCCCTCCGGCTGCTGCTGTCACCGTCCACGGTTTCGCGGTGCGGACTCCCGCATGGTCAACGAAAGATTGCTCGAACATACTGCTCTGGTTGACTCCGCCTGCGAACGAAATGTTCCCAGAAGTACCTCAATTCCGGTACGCACAGGTCTTGCAATGCGCGGGGAATCAGCGCACGCTGGATGACAAGTCCGAGCTGCTGCGGAGGACCAGCTCAATCATGAGGAGCGCCCGCACCTCCAGGCAGGCGCTCTCCTCCGCCTCGGGCTCCGGTCTCGGGTATACTGGTCCGTTCCATGTGGCAGGCCAAACTCTACGGCGCTGGTGATTTGCGATTCGAACAAGCGCCCCTCGACACGACCAATCTTGCTCCCGGCGAGCTGTTCGTTGAGACCGACGTTTCAGCGCTCTCGACCGGTACCGACCTCGGTAACTTCCAGGGCGGATCGACCTATGTCCCGGGCGCTCCGGATTATCCCCGATGGGTGGGATACTCGAACGCCGGGATCGTCCGCGCGGTTGGCTCAGGAGTGAAATCCGTGGCGGCCGGGGACCGCGTCTTCACAACGCGGCCGCACCTGTCCGCGTTCCGCGCGCCGGAGTCCGCCGTGTGGGCCAAGATCCCGGCGGAGGTGCCCTCCGATCAAGCCTCACTTGCCTATATCGCCAACCTCGGCTTGCAGGCATTGCATAAGGCGAGCTTCCGCCCAGGCGAAGACGTGGCCGTCGTCGGACTCGGAGTGATCGGACTCTGCACCGTCGCGATTGCCCGCGCTCTGGGCGCGGCAAACGTCTACGCGATCGTGAATGCCCCGCAGCGCGTCGAGGCCGCACTGAAGGCCGGTGCGACCGAAGCACGGAATTCAGACCACGTCTGGATGGCTGACCACCGGGACCAGCTCGCCGATGTCGTCGTGCTCACCGCCAACACCTGGGCCGCCTATCTAGATGCTCTCAACCTGGTGCGGACCTGCGGGCGCGTGGCGATTCTCGGATTTCCCGGCCGGGGTGAGCCCGCGCCCGATTTCAATCCGCTTGCCCCGGAGTGGATCTACCGTAAGCAATTGGCACTCTTTGGAGCCGGGCTTGCTCCCACCTCGCCGGCCCCCGCCCATGAGGTCCGGTTCAACCTCAACCGCAGTATCGGGCTCCTGTTCGATCTCCTCAGGCAAAAGCGGCTCGACTTCGGACCCATTATCAGCCACCGCTTCCCTGCGCATAAAATGATCGATGCCTATCGGCTGGCGGCCGAGCGTGACAAGCGCCTCAACGCCGCGGTGTTTGACTGGTCCCCCTACCACGGACAACACTAATGCCAAACAACGCGAGATCCCTCGAAGTCCTCCGCCACAACCGTCAGTTCATCCCGGGCGGTGTGGTCTCGATCAATCGCGCCACCAACCCTGAGCTGGTGTTCGTGAAGGGCGAAGGAGCCTACATCTGGGACGCGGATGGCAACCGCTATCTCGACTACCACGGTGCGTTCGCGCCCCACTTCCTGGGCCACAACGATCCGCACGTCACCGAAGCGGTTCGCCAGGTGCTGGACCAGGGCGCGAGCCTCTATGGATCCGGCACGACCGTGCTCGAGGGCCGTCTCGCGGAGCTGATGTGCGCTTGTGTCCCGTGGATCGAGTCGGTCCAGCTTCTGAATACAGGCAGCGAAGCCACCTACCAGGCAGTCCGGCTGGCACGCGCAGTCACGGGCCGGGACCACGTGATCGTGATGCAGGGCGGCTACAACGGCTGGCACAACGACGTCGCGTGCAACCTGATGACACCGCTTTCGACGCTTGGGCCGCGCATTTCACCCGGCGAGTACCCGTTCCTGCCGATCAGCGCCGGAATCCCGAGGGAACACCAGTCACTCGTTCATCCGGTCAATTTCAACGACCTCGATTCGGTCGAGTGGGTCTGCAAGAAGTATCCGGTCGCCGGACTCATCACTGAGCCGGTTCTTCAGAACATCGGGGTCGTCCATCCGCTTCCCGGCTACCTGGGGGAGCTGCGGCAACTCGCCGACCGGCATGGGTTCCTGCTCATCTTCGACGAGGTAAAGACCGGGTTCCGGCACGCGCTGGGTGGATACGCCACCATTGCGGGTGTTACACCGGACGTAGCTGTGTACGGCAAGGCGCTCGCCAACGGATATCCTGCCGCCGCTATCGCGGGCAAGCGCGCGCTCATGGACCGCTTCGCCGACCCCGACCTGTCCCGCCGTGTGATGCTCGCCGGCACTTACAATGCGCATCCCATACCCGTAGCAGCCTCCATCGCCACGATCGAGCGGTTGATGGAGAACGGCGGCGAGGTGTACCGCCACGTCGAAACTCTCGGCGCCCGAATGCAGGCGGGCCTGGAGCGCGCCATTCAACATGCCGGGATCACGGCCAAGGTTGCCCGGCAAGGCTCGGCCTTCTGTGTCTACTTCATGGATCACCATCCGGTGGACTGGCATGACCTCGCCTCGCACCACGACGCCGCCACTGACGAATCAATGCGCCGGGCGCTGATCGAGGACGGCACCTATTTCTTCCCGCTGCAGACCAAGCAATGTTCACTGTCGGCGGCCCATACAGAGGCCCATGTCGACGCGACCGTAGAAGCCTTTACGCGCTGGTGTAACGCTGCCCGCCCCTAAGACACTATAGAGGCGAGTGCCATGGAAAACGCAGTCGCCGGATGGAATCTGATGGCGGTGGAGGCCATCGCGGAGGAGAGACCAGACCCTCCGGCGGCTGCGCGATCGTTGGCCGTCCTGAATGGAGCCGTGTATGACGCTTGGGCAGCGTTCGACCCCCTCGCGGCTCCTGCATACGGCGCGGTAGCTCGGAGGGCCGCGCCGGGACAAGCTCCCGCGAGTAGGCTGGACGCGATGCACATCGCGGCCTATTCCGCTTTGACGGATCAGTTTCCTGCTCACGAGCCCCGGTTCCGGGCACACCTGGAGGCGTGGGGCCGCACATCGGCCCTACGGGATGTGCCCGGACGAATCGGGTTGGACGCAGCCCGTGCCGTGCTCGAATTCCGCCACCACGATGGATCGAATCAACTCGGCGACGAGGGCGCCGCAGCGTACTCCGACTACACCGGATACCAGCCCGCCAATGCGGCGGTTATCGGCGCGATCCCGAGTTCGGCGTGGCAAACTGCCAATCCAGCGCGATGGCAGCCGGTGAGCACCATCGGCTCCCGCGGTGTCGCGGCCCGCGCCTCGTTTGCCCTGCCGCACTGGGGCAGGGTGAAGCCGTTCGCGTTGCGTTCATCCTCGGAGCTGCGTCCTTCAGCACCTGAGTTCCTGCGCGAACAGGCGATGGAAATCGCGGATATCCAGGGCGGCCTTACACCCCAGCAGCAGCTAATGGCCGAGTTCTGGAGCGAAGCCGGACCAGCAGGTTCAATCCCCGCCTGCTGGATCCGCTTTGCAGCCTTCGTCGCCCAGCGTGACCGCATGGACCTGGACCGAAGCGTGAAGCTGTTCTCCGCCGTCTCCCACGCACTGATGGACGCCGGGATCGCGACCTGGGAAGCCAAGCGCCACTACGATTCAGCGCGGCCGATTACGCTCATCCGCCACCTGCTGCGTGGACAGCAGGTGAGGGCTTGGGCGGGACCCAGGCGTGGACTGGTGGAAATCGATGGCGCCGCCTGGCGTCCTTTCTACGACGGCGCCGTGAGCGTTCCGCAGACCGCGGAATTTCCATCCGCGCACAGCGCGCTCAGCATGGCGGCCGCGGAGGTGCTCCGGCAGTTCACCGGCAGCGGTTACTTTGGCTTCTTCCACACGCAGCATGCTCCGCTCAGCACCAATCCGCGCGCCGGTGTAACCGGAATGAGCCTGCACTTTGAGACCTTCGAGTCCGCGGCCAAGGCTGCGGGGGAATCCCGCTTGTACGGCGGTCTGCACTTCCACGGCGGACATGCTGCCGGGCTCGACATCGGCCGCCGCGCCGGTGACGCGGTCCTGCGGAAGTCCGAGCTGTTGTGGGCGGGCGTCCCCGCGCCGGTGACGCGGTCCTGCGGAAGTCCGAGCTGTTGTGGGCGGGCGTCCCCGCGCCGATTTGAGTTCCTTCCGGGGAATCACGTAAACTCCCGGAATGCGACCTCGCGCGGCGGAGATCCGGCCGCTGCTGCAGTTGGCCCTTCCGCTGATTCTGGGCGAAATCGGCTGGATGACGATGGGAATCGTCGACGCCATGATGGTTGGCCGCGTGAGCGCCGAGGCGATGAGCGGCGTTGGCGTTGCCGGAATCCTCTTCTTCACCGTCGTCATTTTCGGACTCGGTGTGCTGCTCGGACTCGACACGCTTGTCTCCCAGGCCCACGGTGCCGGACGGGCCGATGACACCCGCAAGTCCCTCCACGCCGGGCTCTGGATGACGCTGCCGCTCGCCGCGGTTCTGATGGCCCTGCAACTGGCAAGCGTTCCCGTGATGCGGATGATCGGGGTGAATCCCGCGATTTTCGACCAGGCCGTGCCGTATACAGAATCAGTTGTCTTCAGTACTTGGCCGCTGCTCGTCTATGCCTGCTTCCGGCGTTATCTTCAAGGAATCAACCGGCCCGGACCGGTGATGTTCGCGTTGGTGTCCGCGAACCTGGTCAACGCGGGTGCAAACTGGTTGCTGATCTTCGGGAACCTCGGATTCCCCGCCATGGGAACAGAGGGCGCAGGCTGGGCGACCACAGTGTCGAGAGTGTATCTGGCGCTGGTCCTGCTGATCGCAGCGATGCCCGTGGCCCAGCCCGGCGACCACCCCTGGACTCCGTCGTGGACCCGGATGCGCGCCATCTTCGCGATCGGATTTCCGGCATCGCTTCAACTGCTCGCGGAGGTCGGCGTGTTTGCACTGGCTACTGCCCTCATCTCGAAGCTGGATGCGACCCAGGCCGCCGCGCACCAGATCGCCCTCGGGGTGGTCAGCTACTCGTTCATGGTCCCGCTGGGACTGAGTGCTGCGGCCGCGGTCCGCGTCGGCCACCAGATCGGGGCGGGGAATCGTCCGAGCGCCGCGGCCGCGGGTTGGACCGCGATCCTGTTGGGCGCGGGATTCATGGCCTGCGCCGGCCTGGTCTTCATTTCGGCTCCCAGGCTCATCTCACGGGCGTTCACCCCCGACGAGACCGTCATTGCCGCGGCGGTCCCGTTGCTCGCCTGGGGAGCGCTGTTCCAGTTGTTCGACGGGGCGCAAGGGGTGGCAGTCGGCGCGATGCGCGGAGCCGGGGAAACCCGGGCCGCGGCGATCACTCACTTTCTCGGTTACTGGATCGTCGGACTCCCGCTGGGCTGGTATCTCTGTTTCCAGCGCGGATGGGGCGCACCGGGTTTATGGGCGGGCCTGTGCGTGGCGCTCATCGCGATCGGGGTTACGCTGACCATTGTCTGGCTCCGGCTGGTCCGGTCCTGGGCCACCGTGCTCCCGTAGGGGTGTCCGCGGCAACGACTATTCGGTTCTTAGCAGAGCCCAGGCTTCTACCTGTCGAGCTTTGGCTGCCGGAATCGCGATAGCCGCTGCGGCAACAACTGCGAGGATAGCTACCGGGCCCAAGACCAGCGGGAGCGTCAGGCTGAGATCTGGCATCTGCGATTCCAGCCAGGGCGCCAACGAGAGTAGCAGCACGGCGCCGCCTGCGAGGCCGCCCGCCACGGCCAAGACCGGCTTCCTTGCGATACGCAATGTGACAAGGGCGAAGCTGCCGCCGAGCGCCAGCCGAATCGCAGTCTCGCGCGTGCGCGCAACGAACTCCCGCGACACAACACCATAGATACCGAGGGCACACAGCAAGATCGCGGCTCCGGCGAAGAATACGCTCAAAAAGCTTGTGAGCCGTTCACCCGCCAGAAGCGCCCCGGTTGCCTGCTCGATGGTGCGGACATCGTACGGGGCCAGAGAAGCATCCACACTCCGGACGGCCGTCCTGAGTGCCTGAACGGCTGCCGCCGGAGAACCTGATCCGCTCAGACGCGCATGGATAACGATGGCTTGTGGCGGAAATGCCCACTGCCGGTACGGAAGGAAAACGCATTCGCGATGAATCCATCGCCGGGGATCGCTGAGGTTGACATCGCCCACTACACCGACGATCTCGAACGTAGTCTCAGCGGGCTTTCGCAAGTCCGCGATGAACCGCTTGCCCAGCGGGCTCTCGTTCGGAAACTCGCGCCGTGCGAGAGATTCGGTGATTACCGCCACTCGCGTGCTTCCTCTGTCGTCACGCTCGTTGAGGAGTCTTCCGGCTCGAAGGGGAATTCCCATGGCCTGGAGATAGCCGGGTCCGGCGGCTACCGCGCGCACGATGGGTCCACCCGGCCTTTCCCGTCCGGCGACCTCGAATCCGGACGACCAGTGATACGGTGACCTCGGCGCGACGTTCGCCATTACTGCCGAGGAATAGGTTGCCGGTCCCGCGAGAGCATCGAGACGCTCTTGCAGGTCCCGGTAAAATCGAAGCCGGGCCAGCTCATCATAGCCGCTGAGCGCGGGCTCGACTTCCGCCAGCAGCAACCGCTCGCGGTCGAACCCCGATTCTCGCGCCAACACACTCCGGAGATGCGCCACAAAAAGGCCAGCCCCACCCAGAAGGGCAATCGAAAGGGCCACCTGGCCGGATAGAATCAGGCTTCGCATCCGGTTCGCTGAAGGCGCAGTGGCCCATCCCTTGAGTCCCGTCACCAGATCGATCCTCGCCGCTTGCCATGCCGGCATTAAACCAAACGCGAGACACGCCAGCAGGGAGACTCCGAATGTGAAGCCGAGAACAGCATAATCGAACGGGACATCCAGTTGAGAAGCCGCACCAGCCACCGGGAAGCGCGACGCCAGTAAGGGAGCTACAATCGACGCGCCCGCCAGGCCGGCTGCTCCACCCGCCAGCGCCAAGAGGACGGACTCCACGAGCAACTGCCGGACGACGGACTGCCGCGAGCAGCCGATGGCCATTCTCGTCGCCGTCTCCCTTGTTCTCTCCATTCCGCGCGAAAGTTGGATTCCCGCCACGTTCAAACATGTGATTCCCAACAGCAGCGCGACCATCCAGCCCAGCGTGGACAAGTAGGAAGCCGCGCGCCTTTCGAACACAGCGGCGCCGAGCGGATCGAGACCGAGCCGGCGGCCGCGGATCAGTTCCCGCTGTGCGGCGCTCAATGTTGTGTCGTGGGGAAGGTGGATCTCTTGAAAAGCCTGGAACCGGCGGTTCAGGTCCGGCCCGAGCGTGGTAGATTCGACGCCAGGCTTGAGGCGTCCGGCGATGTACAACCATGCGATGAGGGGTTTATCGAGCCCGTCCCAACCAGGCGTCACCAGCGGCTTCATTCCCATGGGAACGAAAATCGACCTTTGGTAAGCCCGGTCCAGACCGCCAAACCCGGGAGGGGCAATGCCGACCACCGTCCACGCCATTCCACTGATTCGAATCGCAGATCCAACCGCCGTGGGCGATCCCTTGAGGCGGCTCAGCCAATAGGCATGGGAGACCACCGCGACCGGCATCCGGATATCGGAGGCATCGAGTAAGCGGCCCGCCGCTGGCTGAAGGCCCAACACCTCGAAGTAGTTGCCTGAAACCAATTCCACGGCTGTCCGTTCAGCCGTACCCTCCGCGTCGGCATTCACAACGGTGGGAAACGCGCAGAGGATGCCGTTGAACCGCGGATCCCCGCGTATGTGCTCATAGAACGGATAGCTGAGTGCGCGGCCGTGACTGCCAGAATCGAACCACACGAGCTGATGCGGCTCGCGGACCGGAATCATCCGAAGCACTGCCGCGTTGACAATCGAGAACAGGACTGAGCTCGCGCCAATCCCGGTGGCCAACGACAGTACGATCGCGGCAGTGAACCCGGGCGCGTTTCGCAGCCGCCTAGCAGAGTATCGAAAGTCTGCCAGCAGCTTGCTCAACTCGTTGCCGGGGTCCATCTTGATGGTCCCAATTGTACTCTGACGCTGGCCCGGCGGGTGTTTGAGCAGATCGACCTACTCGCCACCCGCACACCCAGTTCGTGCTTCCGCATCGGATGGATTCCGGCCACCATGGTGAACTCGTGATCCAACTGTTGTTCAATGAATCGCGCAATTCCGAATGCATGGTTGGGGCCGGGTTGGAGACAGCGCAGAATGAGAACTTCGAGTGGCCGCGGAGAGCGATTTGCGTTTCGCGCCGGCCGGGGCCATGATTGGAGTGTGACAACGCGCGGTGTCCTGTTTCTGCTGGGCTGCCCGCTGGCCGCGCAGACCACGTTGGGCTCCATTACGGGCGTAATTACGGATCCTTCGGGGGCAGCAGTCCCCGGCGCCGTTGTCACGGCACGGCACGCGGCGACCAACGCTCTCGGCCGTTCGGCGTCAAACGGACAAGGGCTGTTTACGATCCCGCAACTTCGCGAGGGAGAATACAGCGTCGAGATCGCCGCAACCGGATTCCAGACCTATCATGCCGGCACCCTGACCCTGTCGGCGCGCGAGAACCGCCGCTTGGACGTCCAGTTGCGGCTGGGAGAGGCGGCCCAACGAATCGAGGTCACCGCCGGGGTGAGCCTTATCGAGACCGAGTCCGCCCGGCTGAGCGACGTCAAGAGCGGAGAAGCAATGAACCGGCTTCCGGTCAACAGCCGGTCCCTTCGGAACTTTCTCATGCAGTCTCCCGTCGTGATCCAGCAGGTGAGCGGCGACGGCGGACGTATCCGCATCGGTGGCAGCCAGTTCACCCAGACTGACTATTCGATCGACGGAATCTCGATCAACAACGGACTCAACGGCAACGCCATGCCGACCCTCATTGGATACATCGAGAGCATGCAAGAGGTCCGCATTGATTCGTCGAACAACAGCGCCGAATTCGCGGGGATGGGCCAGATCACCGTGGTTTCGAAGTCCGGCACGAACCGGCTCCATGGCAGCGCGTTTGACTACTACTCGACGCCGGCCTTCCGCGCCCGGAATCCCTTCGCGACTGAGCGTGGCGGTGGAGTCTCGCACCAGCCGGGCTATTCGATCGGCGGACCCGTATGGATCCCGCGCCTCCACAACGGCCGCAACCGGACCTTCTTCTTTCACTCTCTCGAAGCCACCCGCGGCGGTGCGCTTGGCCAGTTGCTCAACGCTTCAGTGCCCGCGGCGTCCTGGAGGTCCGGCGACTTCTCGCGGCTGCTTCCCGGAACGCAGGTGCGCGATCCGGCCAGCCTCCAGCCCGTCCCGGGCAACCGGATCCCGGTCTCCCGCATCAGTCCAGTGTCGGCGCGCCTCCAGGACCGCTTCTATCCCGCGCCCAATTTTGGTGATCCGGAAGTCTTCGCCACGGGCAATTTCCGCGAGGTGTTCAACCGGCCGTTTGATCCCGACACGCTGGCCACCGCCAAGTTGGACCACCGGTTCGCGGACCGCCACTCGATCTTCGTCCGCGGCAGCTACTCCCGGACGATGTTCAACCAGGTGGACGGCAACCTGCCCGCGTTCGGACTCCGCTGGCAGCGGCGCGACGCCCGCAACTTCAGCGGCGCCTACACCTGGGCCATCTCGGCGGCCATGATGAACGAGATTCGCGGCGGCGTCTCCTACAACAACACGCCGCGCAATGGGCGGTTGCGCGGCCTGGAGATCGTGCGCGAACTGGGGCTCACCGGCCTTGCGCCGGACCTTCCCGATGTGAACGGCGCGCCCGCGATCCAGTTCGCCAACCTCAACCTCACTTCGCTCCAGACCGGTGAGCGGCACCGAAAGCCCGGGTTCCTGCAGGACAATTACCACGTCCAGGAAATGGCTACCTGGTTCCGCGGCAAACACACGGCCAAGGCGGGTCTCAACCTGTTGCGAGTGATCAGCCAGGATCAACAACAGCCGGTCGCCCTGTTCGGCCAGGCGAGCTTCTCCAACCGCTTTACAGGGCATACCTACGCGGACTTCCTCCTCGGGATTCCGACGTCGGTTCAGCGCGCGTTTCCGGCATTATTCACCGATCAGCAGCGCTATGCCTGGGACTTCTTCTTCAACGACGACTTCAAGATCACCCGGTCGCTGACGCTGAACCTCGGGATGCGCTATGAACTGCACCCGCCGTGGACCGCGCGCAACGGCTTCCAGTCGCGCTTCGATATTGGCTCGGGCGGTATCGTGGCCCCCGATGGAACGCTCGCGCGGGTGAGTCCGCTGATGCCCCGGGGATTCGTGGGGGTGGCGGAGGCGCGGTCGCTTGGCTTGCCTGGGCAGGGCCTGTTACGCACGGACCGGAACAACTTCGCGCCGCGCCTTGGATTCGCGTGGCGCCCCTGGGGCAACAACACCGCAATTCGCGGCGGCTACGCGATGTTCTACGACATGGTGAACCGGCCGCTCGAGGTGGGGGTTCCGTTCAATGTCGCCGAGCCGCAATTCATCAACGATGCCAACAATCCCTCGGTGATCTTTCCCCGGATCTTCCCGCCGGCCAGCGCCCGTCCCGCCAGCGTCACACTGCCCGCCGCGGCGCGGACCGGTCTCCAGATTCCACGCAGCACGCAGTACAGTTTCACGATTGAACATCAGCGCTGGGACACCGGATTCCGGGCATCCTACATCGGAGCCAATACTCGCCAGGGCGAGTGGTTTCAGAACGTGAATCAGCCCGTGGCTGATACGCGCCTGTTCGCCGACAAGGCGCGCCTGTTCCCCAACTATCCGGCGCTCGACCTGATCACCAACGGATCCGGCCACCAGTACCACGGATTGACGCTCGAGGCCGAACGCCGCATGAAGCGCGGACTGCAATGGCAGGCGGCCTGGAGCTTCCAGCGCGATATCGGCGATGTAGAGCGCGGCGGGCGCCCGGAGGATGCCTTCAATCTCCGGCGCGAACGCGGCGCGTCGCCGGACTTTCCCATGCAACGCGTTGTCGGCAATCTGATCTATGATCTTCCGTTGGCGCGCCGTAACCGTTGGGCGGGCGGATGGAGCTTGAGCGTGTCCACCGTGCTCCAGACCGGCGCATTTCTCACGCCTTCTTGGACCGGGCCCGATCCAACCGGAACGCGCTTCACGAACAATCGCACCGCGCCCCAAGCCACGCTTCGCCCGGACGCTGTGCGGAACGGGAATCTGCCACCGTCCGAGCGATCCATCACCCGCTGGTTTGATGTTTCGGCTTTCCGTGCGCCGTCCGCCGGCAGCTTCGGGTCGGCGGGCACCGGAATCCTGGCGGGACCCGGAATGGCGGTGTGGAACGCCGGCCTGGTCAAGGAATTCGCGTTTATTGAGAAAGCGCGAATTCGGTGGGAGCTGACGGCCTCCAACGCCTTCAATCATCCCAACTACGATTCGCCGAACCTGAACATCACGAGCGGCCAGACCGGAGTGATCAACCGGATCCGTGACAATCTCGACCTCGCCGTGCAGCGTTCCTTGCGCATGGCTCTCCGGGTAGAATGGTGACTCACCGTCGAGAATGTTGAGAGCCATCGCCATTGTTCTGAGCGCGGTTTCGCTCGGCGCCGAGGAGCCCGTTCACCGGCTGCCCGTGCTGTCGTCGCTGTATCCGCAAGGAGCGCGTCCGGGCGAAACGCTACGCATTGAAGTCCTCGGCGAGCACCTGGACCGTGTCTCCGCGCTCTATTTCACCCACCCTTCGGTCACCGCCCGCGTTCTGGCCGGCGAGCCCACACGGCTGGAGATCGAAGTCAGCTCCCGCTCCGGCGCGCCAGCCGGCCCGCACTACCTCCGCGCGATCTCCCCGCGTGGAGCATCCAACGCCGCGTTGTTCCGGCTCGGTGTCCAGCCCCACCGGACGGAGTCAGAGCCCAACTCCTCGCTGGATGAGGCCGAACGCGTCGAGACACCAGTGACCATCAACGCGCGCCTGAACAACGATGGCGACTTTGACTTCTTCCGGTTCCGCGCCAGCAAGGGCGAGACTCTGGTGTTTGATCTCCGCTCGGCCCGGAACGGTTCCGGACTGGACGCATCCATGGTGCTCGTGGATGCACACAACCGGAAACTCGAGCACGACGAAGACACGTTTATCTGGGATCCGTTCTTCACGCACACGTTCCGTGAGTCCGGCGAATTCACGGTGATCGTCCAGCCCACCCACCCGCGGAACGATCCCGGATTCAACTATCAGCTTGATATCCGGCGCGCTCCGCACCTGCAGACGATGAGCCCGGTCGGCCTGCGTCCTGGAGCCGACATGGAAGTCATACTTTTCGGTGCCGCGCTGCTTGATACCGCCGCGCCGCTACGCTTCTCTTCGCCGGGATTCTCCGGCGCCCTGGTGGAGGCGCGTGGCGGGCGTGCACGCGCCCGGATCAAGGTCCCAGCGGAAGCAGCCCTTGGGGAGCACTGGCTGCGGGTTGACTCACATGGTCTGTCGAATGATCTCCGGTTTGTGGTGGAGACCGCGCCGGTGTACTCAGGATCCGGACCTGTCTCGCCGCCCATGGTGGTGAATGGGACTGCGAAGTACCGCCAGCCCGAGCGTTTCCGTTTCCAGGCGTCCAAAGGCCAGACGTTGACGTTCGAAGTCCGTGCGCACCGCTACGGGTCGCCCGCCGACGCCACGATCCGCCTGCTCGACATGGCCGGCAAGCAGCTTGCCAACAACGACGACGGCGACTTCCCGGGTGTGAACTTCAACAAGGACTCGCGGCTCTCGCACAAATTCGCCGAAGCCGGGGAGTATCAAATCGAGATCCGGAACCTCTGGCAGGTGACTGGCGAGAACTTCCCCTATCAGCTTCTCGTCCGCGAGCCATCCCCTGGTTTCTTGCTGCAGCCGGACACCGATCAGCCGTTTATCTATCCTGGCGAGACCAAGAAGATCAAGGTCACCGCGGTGCGCCGTGATGGCCACAAGGACGGGATTCCGTTGCACATCGATGGCTTGCCCGCCGGGATGCGCGTCCAGGCCGTTTCCATTCCCGCCGGGTCGAACGAGGGCGAAATTGAGATCACCGCGGATTCGAACCTCGGTCCCGGCGCGCATGGCCGCATTTCGATCGCGGGATCGATGCGGCAGGTGCGGATCGCATCGGGAGGCGGCGAGGGCGCCACGTTCGCCCAAATGGATCACGGATGGCTCGTCGCCGCCGAAAAGCCGCAGTTTTCGCTGGAATGCGCCGCAACCTCGGTGAACCTGGTACGGGGCGGCACCGCCGACCTCAAAGTCATGATCCGCCGGCGCAAGGATTTCAGCGAGCCGTTGCGGTTGCGTGCGCAGAATCTACCCAACGGGGTTACGATAGAATCGGAGTCTGCTTCTGGCGGGACGGGCTCCATCCGGTTCCGGGCTTCCGCGGACGCCACACTCGGGCGCGCGGCGCGGGTCGCCGTGATCGGCGAGGCGGGCGGCCAGCAGCAGGAAGCACCCAAAATCTCACTTCTGGTGGACTGATGCGACTGCTGATCTTCCTGATCGCCGCCACGTGCTGGGCGGCTCCACGCCCGGTCAAGCTGACCATCGAGCCCCGCAATCCGCTTCTGTTTGGCAAGGGCTCGGAGCAGCGGTTGGCGGTGACCGCGCACTTTGCGGATGGCTCGCGCGCCGACGTTACCAGCCAGACTTCGTTCACTTCAGCGGTCCCAACCGTCGCGCTTACTTCCGGCGGCCGGGTGCGGGCGGTTGCGAACGGAGGTGCCGCCGTCACCGCGTCCTACGCTGGACTGCAAGCCGTAACGACGGCGCTCGTACAACGCGCCGATTCCCCCATGGCGCCGAGCTTCGCCGCGGACGTACTTCCTGTGCTCACCAAGCTCGGGTGCAACGGCGCATCCTGCCATGGGTCCCTGAACGGCCAGGCCGGATTCAAGCTATCGCTGTTCGGCTACGATCCGGCGTTCGACTGGGACATGATCGTCAAGCAGCACTCCGGCCGCCGCGTGAATCCGGCGGATCCGGAACAAAGCCTGATCTTGCTCAAGCCGGCGTTCGCGGTCAAGCACGGCGGCGGCAAGCTGCTTAAGAAGGAGTCACCGGAGTACGCGCGGCTGCTCGACTGGATCCGCGGCGGCATGGCGCGCTCTCAGGCTGGCGAGCGCCGCGTGGTTTCGCTCAAGCTGTTTCCCGAGGATCCCATGCTCTACGGCAAGGACGCGCGGCAACAGTTGGTGGTAACTGCCCGGTTCAGCGACGGATCCGAGGGCGACGTCACGCAGCTTGTCAACTTCAAGAGCAATGACGACTCGATCGCCGCGGTCAGTGCGTCCGGCCTGGTCACGGCTCTGCGCGGGGGCGAGACCGCGATCGTGGTCCGCGCACCGGGCGTGCTCGCCGCTGTCAAGGCAGGGGCGGTGATGGACCTGAAGCCGGTCGCCAGGCTGGAAGAGTCCAACTTCATCGACCGCCATGTCGGCGCCAAGCTCCAGGCCCTGCACATTCCACCGTCGGCACCCGCGGCGGACGACGAGTTCCTGCGGCGCGCCTACCTGGACGTGACCGGACTGATTCCCACGGCGGACGAAGCCCGGCGCTTTCTCGGGGAACGTTCGCCGGACAAGCGGGCGAAGCTGGTTGATGAGCTGTTGCAGCGGCCCGAGTACGCCGACTATTGGGCGACGTATTGGGGTGACCACCTCTCCAACACCCGGCAGCTTCTCTATAACAAGGGTCCGTACACGTTCTCCCAGTGGCTGTATAAGACCTTCCGCAAGAACACCCGCTATGACCAGTTCGTGCGGCAACTGGTCACCGCCACGGGCAACATGTTCGAGTCGCCCGCCACCAGCTACTATCCACTGATGCGCAAAGAGCTCGACATGGCCGCCATGACGAGCCAGCTCTTCCTCGGCATTTCGATTGAGTGCGCCCGCTGCCACAATCATCCGCTCGAGAAATGGACCCAGGACGACTTCAGGGGGATGGCGGCCTTCTTCTCGCAGGTCCGCTACAAGAACGCGGTGGGCCCGCGGAACAACGAACGGACCCTCTATGTCGATTTCGCCCGCCAGTTCCAGCATCCTGACACGAAGCAGACCTACCTGCCCAAGGCTCTCGGCGGACCCTACGTGAACGACGGCGAATTCGTCGACCGCCGCGAGCTGCTCGCTGACTGGCTCACCTCTCCGGACAACATCCAGTTCGGACGCGCGATCGCCAACCGCATGTGGCGCAAGTTCATGGGCCGTGGACTGGTGGAGCCCGTCGACGACTTCCGCGCCACGAATCCGGCCACGAATCAACCCTTGCTCGACGAGTTGGCGCGCGACTTCATCGCCAACGGCTACGATCTGCACCACCTCATCCGCCGCATCACGGCTTCGCGCGCCTACCAGACGTCGTCGGTCCCCGTGCCCGGCAACGCCAGCGACACGATGGCCTACTCGCGCTACTATCCCAAGCGCCTGGACGCCGAACAGTTGCTTGATTCGATCAGCCTGGCGACGGGCGTCCCGGATCAGTTCCGGTCCATGTATCCAGGCGCGCGGGCGATGCAGATCCCGGATCCGGAAATCGAGTCGTACTTCCTTGAAGTGTTTGACCGCCCCTCGCGCCAGTTGATCTGCGAACGTAAGAACACGCCCACCTTGAACCAGGCGCTGCACATGGTTTCAGGCGACTCCCTGCAGACCAAGATCGCACATCCCAAAGGCATTCTGGCGCGGGCGGCCGGGAGCGGATCAGCAGTAGAGTCCCTGGTTGAGAACCTGTACCTGGGAACCCTGAGCCGGTTTCCCGGCATGCGTGAGCGGGAGCTTGCCCAGGAAGCGCTCCAACGGGCGGGAGACACCAGAAAAGGGCTTGAGGATTTGTTCTGGGCCCTGTTGAGCAGCAAGGAGTTTCTGTACAACCACTAATGCGGTACAACTGGCTTTTGGTATTGACCGGCGCGGGAGCGCTCGTGGGGGCCGAGCCGTGGAGCCGGTTCCGCGGACCCAACGGGACGGGTGTCTCGGGTGACCGGGGATTCCCGCTGAAGTTCGGCAAATCCGAAAACCTGGTGTGGCGGACTCCGGTCCGTCCGGGCA
Source organism: Acidobacteriota bacterium (assembly GCA_016871015.1). Lineage (GTDB taxonomy): Bacteria > Acidobacteriota > Terriglobia > Bryobacterales > Bryobacteraceae > SYLY01. Next base: position 19,170 of record VFZX01000112.1, read on the forward strand.
AGTCGTCACCGGTGTTGTCCGAACGCCACGTGTTTCTGACCGGCGCCGAGGGCACGAAGTTGTACACGCAGTGCTTCGACCGGGAGACCGGCAAGCTGCTGTGGGAGCGGGAGGAGGAACGGGCCCGGAGTCCGATCGGTAACGCGCTCAACCACGCAGCCGCCATCAGCGCGGCTACGGACGGTTCAAACGTCTACGTTTTCTTCAAGGACTACGGGATGATTTCCTACGACGCTCTGGGCAAGCCCCGGTGGCGTGTCCCGCTCGGTCCGTTCAACACTTCGATGGGGCTTGGATCCTCACCAGTGGTAGCCGGGGGCTCGGTGATGATCGTCGCTGATCAGCTCGACGGATCGTTTGCCGCCGCCTTCGACGCGCGCAATGGCGAGATGAAGTGGAAGACGGCGCGCGGTGAGACAGAGGGCTGGGGCAGTCCGTTCGTGCTGGGCAAACACCTGATCACGGCGAGCCGTGGGCAGTTCGGCGCCTACGATCTGGCGAGTGGCAAGCGGGTGGCCACGCACGAGGGAATGGGCTCGGCGATCGTCGCCAGTCCGGCATTCGAGAACGGCATGATGTATGTCTTTGGGTACGCGTCCGACGCGCCGTCGCCCTTCACAACACGATTGTCGAAATTCGACCGGAACAACGATGGACAGCTCACCGCGGATGAGTACGGCGAGGATCCGTTCGTGCACGCGATTGCCCGGTATCGGGGGAATCGCGACATGGTGGTGACCAAGGATGAGTGGGACGCCCGCCAGGTCGAGATCGGCGGGGCGACGAGCCTCACCGGGTTGCGCGTTTCTCAGGACGGCGGCAAGATCCGGACGGAGGAAGTGTGGCGTTTCGAAAAGGGATTCGTGGGAGTGATTCCTTCCCCGCTCGCCTACCAGGGAGTCGTCTACGTGGTGAAGAACGGCGGGATCCTCATGGCGTTCGACGGCGCGACCGGGAAGCAGCATAAAGCGGGGCGGCTGGACGGCTCTCCGGGCGGATACTCCTCATCGCCGGTTGCAGCCGAGGGACGCGTTTACATCGCGAGCGAAGAAGGCAAGATCTCGGTGCTGAAGGCGGGTCCGGAATGGGAAGTGGTCCAGGTCAATGACTTGGACGAAGGCTGCTTCGCTACGCCAGCGCTGTCCGGCGGAAGCCTTTATGTGCGGACGAGCCTGGCGCTGTACCGCTTCGGGTCGAGGTAGGATAGTTCCATGCGATTCAACCCGTTGCTGCCCACGCGTCTCGCCGCGGTGTCCCTGTTCCTGGCTGCCTCCCTGCTTGCCCAGAAGGCCGAGCCGAAGCGCACGCCCGACGTACCTTACGTTCCGACCACGGATGAAGCCGTCCAGGCCATGCTCGAATTGGCCGGCGTCAAGAAGAGCGACGTCGTCTACGACCTCGGATGTGGCGACGGCCGGATTGTGGTCCAGGCGGCCAAGAAGTTCGGTGCGCGCGGCGTCGGCATCGACATTAACCCGGAACGGATCGCCGAGGCCAATGCCAACGCCAAGCGTGAGGGCGTTGAGCACTTGGTCCGGTTCGAGGAAAATGATCTGTTCAAGGCCGATATCAAGGACGCGAGCGTCGTCACGCTCTTCCTGTTGTCGACCATCAACATGAAGCTCCGGCCGAAGCTGCTGGCGGATCTGAAACCCGGCACTCGCATCGTATCGAACACGTTTGATATGGGGGACTGGAAGCCGCTGAAGCAGTCCAATGTGAACGGCGACGATCCGGACTATGGTCTGAGCAAGACGCTCTACTTGTGGGTGGTTCCGGAGAAGGGCGACCCGGCGGCGCCGAAATAGGCTATTCGAAGACGGATTCGATTGTTGGCGCGTCGATCGCCCGCGTAGTCCAGGCTGCGATCTGATCGGTGCTGGCGGACCCCATCCACCGGTCCGCCCAGACAGGCACGGAGCCAAAGCGCTTTGACAGAATCGCTCGCAGGGACGAGACGCGCCCCTCACGGATGCCCTCGGCTTTTCCCTCGACCTTGCCCTCAATCACGCCCTGCGCTTTGCCCTCAATCACGCCTTGCGCCTTACCCTCAATCAAGCCCTTCTGGTGGCCCTGATCGAGAATCGACTTCAAAATCACGTTTTCCGCTGGATCAATCAATAGTGGCATTTTCTCCATCTCCTCGACGAGAACGACATCGAGCTTCCTCAGCCCGGCCAATACGATCAGTTTACCCATTGCGTCCCGCCGCTGCTCGACCGGAAGCAGCATGATCCGGTCGAGAACCTCGCATAGGGTCTCCCGGTTGTTGCCGCCCTCGGTCAGAATCGCGAACACGTAGTCCCCGTAGCGGTCACTCCCCAACATCTGCTGCTTGGTGATCACCTCGCGGATGTCAAACCGCTTGAACCGGAACACCAGCCCGTAGTCATCGGCGTAGCCGTCCTCCATGTTCATGGGCTTGTCGCCGACGTAGAGCATGGCCTGGTCCGGCCGCTGACCCAGAATCCGCAGGAAGTGCGGAACCGGCTCAAGCATCCGGATGGCTATTTCCCGGTCATTGTAGCCCTGAACCTCCAGGTGGACCAGCCGCCCATTCACCAACCGGGCGACGAAATCGACCCTCCGCGCAGTGACTCGTGGAACCTCCACATTCAGCCACTCCAATGGCGCTGCACCCAGGACCCTCTCCGGAATCGTTGTCAGATTCGAAAAGAACATGTCCTTAATGCAAGAGTCGAATTGATGCACGACCCAGAATACGCGCCGCCGGAATCGAAACACAATTCCCCTCTGCGTTTTCTGGTGGTATTCCACAGGGGCAGCAGCCGTCTCACGAACTCCGGTGGACCACCAGCTTTGCCAGCTCCCGTAACGGATCCGCCTCCGCCCCGAACTCCTCCAGCGCAACCAGCGCCCGCATCAGCTCCTGATGCGCCAACTCCAGCGAGTTCTCTAACCCATACACCGCCGGAAACGTGATCTTGCCCTGCGCCACATCCTTGCCCGGAGTCTTGCCCAGTTGCTCCGGGGTCTGCGTCACATCAAGGACATCATCGACGATCTGGAACGCCAGGCCCGTGTGCGTGCCATACCGGGAAAGCGCCTCAAGCTTCGATTCAGC
>VFZX01000113.1 GCA_016871015.1 Acidobacteriota bacterium
TGGAGCGATCCTGAGTTGAGCCGGGACAACTCGGGGTGATCGCGGAACAGCCGTGTCATCTCCCCATCGAGGTCGACCAAGGTGATCTGCTCAACGCCCGGATACCGCAGCGCCTCGCGAACCGCCATGCCATCGCCTCCGCCGAGGACCAGCACCTGCCGGGGTTCGGCGGAGGCCGCCATCACCGGATGCACCAGCGCCTCGTGGTAACGGTACTCGTCACGCGAGCTGAACTGCAAGTGCGCGTTCAGGAACAGGCGGATGTCGTCGCGCCAGCGCGTCAGCACGATCCGCTGATACGGAGTGCTGGCGGCCAGGATCACGTCATCGGCATACAGGCTTTGCTCCGACCATGTTGTGATCCGGTCGGCGGCGGACATTCCCGCTCCCAACGCGGCCAAAGCCAGCACGCACGCTGCGCGCGAAGCCGCCAGCCGCCGGATGTGCGGCGCGAACAACCAGGTGGACCACAGCGCCACGGCCGCGTTCAGCATTCCGAACACCATCGCCGATCGGACCAGCCCGAGCTTCGGGACCAGCATAAGCGGGAACAGGAGCGATGCACCCAGGGCGCCAAGATAGTCGAATGTCAGCACGCTCGAAACCAGCTCTTCGAAGCGGAGCCGCTCCTTGAGGATCCGCATCAGCAGCGGGATCTCCAGGCCGACCAGGGTTCCGATGAGCAGCACCAGTCCATAGAGGGAAAACCGGAACCCCCCAGGAGCGATCGCGAACACCAGGAACAGAATCGCGGACGAGAATCCGCCCGCCAGCCCCACCATCACCTCGATCAACACGAAACGCGCCACCAGCCCGGTGTTGATGAACCGCGACAGATAGCTGCCGATCCCCATCGCGAACAGATAGCTGCCGATGACAGTCGAGAACTGCAGGACGCTGTCGCCGAGCAAATAGCTCGCCAGCGTCCCGGCGATCAACTCATAGATGAGACCGCACGCCGCGATCAGGAAGACCGAGACGAAGAGCGCGGATTGCACTAGTGCACTGCGGCGGCGATGATGATGCACATCCCGATGGTCATGCAGCCCACCAGGATCGCCAGCGCCTGATTCTTGTGCTCCACAATCTCACGCCACAGATCGTAGGGCGTCAGCTTGTCCAGCACCGCGAAGGAAACGCAAAACAGGACGATGCCCAGCAGGGCAAAGATCAGGGCGTTGATGAACGCGCCAGGATGAAATTCAACCATGATGAATCTCCAATTGTAATTCGCTACTTCCCGGTTGGGAAGCCTCCTCCATATCCGCCGTGCGCGGGCCCGTGGTAGCCGCCGTAGCCATAGGCGGGGCGGTACGATCCGGGGTTCTGGCGCACGGTGCGCGGCACCACCTTCTGTTCAGTGGCTGTGCCTGATCCAAAGCTCTTGTAGTTGATCCAGCCGTAGCCAGCGATCAGCAGCACGCCCCATGCGGTGTAGATAGGTGTCTTCAACATACGTCAACCTCCGGCGTAGTCGCTCTCGGACCAGCGGGCGCCTTCAAAGGCCAGTTTCCGGAATGTAGCCGCGATGGGCGGCAACAACAGGACCAGGAGGATGAACGGCAGCGGCCAATGAATCGGCGTGTCGTGAATCGCCCGGACGCGGAACTTGACCGGCCGTGGCACCGGGGTCGCAATGGTCACGTTGGGATCCGGCTGCCACTCTGGATCCACGCGCAGGTAGTAGCGGCCGGGCGCCAGTGGCCCGATGGTGATGTTGTCGTTGGGCGATCCGTCACCGCCGAAGTTTGCGATCAGCCGCCCGAAGTCCCGTGCCCCGCCGGACTGATCGTTGATGAGTGCGTAGTTGACGTACATCCACTGGTTCACCAGGTCGGTGGAGGTGGTGAAGCGCACGTTGGCGGGGCGGCCCTTCAACTCGAATATCGGTGTCACGGATGCCTGCGATCCCGGCGCGCTCGTGGGTCCCGGCACAAAAACGAACTCGCGGCTGAGAACCTCTTCCTGCTTCGTGAACATGTTGGTGAGGAAGAACATCACGATGGTCAGCCCCCACAAGATCCAACAAGTGCGCCAACGCGCCGTGACAAGACCGGTGTGCGGATTGGGCTGATTGAAGTAAACGCCCTGCGCTTCGGGGGGCGAATCTTTAAGATTGAACGCCTTCCAAACCGCGTCCCCAGTGATGTATTCCCCTGCGGACCAGTTGATCTCCATGTCGGCTGACTCGCTCGAAAGCGAGTAGGGAGCTGATGTGTAGTCGTTGGCCATCACCTGCTCGCCCACCTTCACCCGCCATGGAAACTCGCCGATAACAAAGCCCGTGGTCGCGGTCGCGGACTGGAAATGGGTGTAGGTCCGGTCCTGCCACTTCATCGCCTTCTTGCCCATCTTGGTGGTGTACTCAGGGATGGCGTGGAGTGTCCGCACCACGTTCCAGTGGCCGCTGTAGTGAATCAGGTAACGGAATCCCTTGAACGGGTTGAACAGCAGGTATTCCTGCCAATGGTACTCGGTTCCTTCGACATTGATATGGCGGTCCTGGAAGCCGATGATCTCGAAGGTGCCGCCGTCAATGTTGCCGCGCTGGCCGAGCGGAATCAGCGGCGTGACCCGCAGCTTGTTGTTGAACTTGCCGATGATCTCCAGGCTCGGCGACTTGGTGTCGATCACGCTCAGGCAGTGATTGCAAACCGCGCTTACCGCGTGCCCGAATCCACGCACCTCCACCGCGCTTCCGCAGTTTGGACATTCGAGCGCTTTGGGTTTTGGTACGGTGGCCACGGCTACCAGCCCTCGAATTCGCGGAGGTTCTTGAGGCGGAGGTCCTCGATCTGCACGGCATGGCCAAAGAAGGTGATGGGGGGCGTCTCCGAGTAGTCGATGGTACCAAACGCGCCGGAGTGCGAACGCAGGTCCACGAACAGCACTTCGTTTTTGTCCCAGTACTCAAACGGAAGCTCGCCCTCAACACCCGCATACCGGGCGCGGGTGATCGTGGCCACTTCGAGCTTGTGGCCATTCAGCTCCATCGCTTGTCCGGCCACCAGATTGTTTGGGTCCAGGACCGCGGCGGCCTTCGCTGGAAATGTGATGAAGTACTCGGCCTGGGCATCGGACAGCCAGCCGCTCTGGCCATCTTGAAACATCAGGTGCCACTCGTTCCAGCCGCCGTTTTCCCATTCGTATAGGATCCTGCCGGCGACTGTGAACGCCTTCCCGTTGTAGATCCCTTCGGTCCGCAGTTGGATCGGCGAAACACCGACCGGGAGATCCGCCACCTGGCCCACGCGATCGATATTGACATCGTGCCGCACGAGAACAGAGTGGCAATACTCGCACGTCGTCTGCACCGAACTCGACCACGCAAAGGTGACGGGCGCGCCGCATTGCGGGCAATTCGTCCGGACCTGGCTCACGCAAAAACCTCCACGGCGGCGTAGTCGCGTTCCAGGCGGCGCACGGTTACCCGGCCTGCACCGAACTCACGCTCCAGGTAACCGGCGAAATCCCATTCCGGACGTGGCCGGCAGCAGAACAGGTTTACGGTCATCGACCCGTGCTCGGGAAACGTGTGGCAGGCGAAGTGGGACTCCGACAGCAGGCACATTCCGGTGATGCCTCCCGGAGACGGGAATCGGTGCCACACCGGTGTGCCGACTGGATGCAGCGGCAACTGGGCGGCGAGCGTATCCAGAAACCGGCGCAGCAGGTTCAGGTCCCGCAGCGCCGCCGGGTCACAGTCAAAGGCTTCGATTAACCACTCGACACCAGACATGCAGCAGGGTGCTCACCCTTGTGCGGTGCCGCATTCGGCGCAGAATTTGGCCGCGCGCGGGATCTTGGATCCGCAGTTCATGCAGAACTTGGTCTCTCCACCCGCCACCGCCGCGGCACCAGCAGCCACGGCAGCGGCAGGAGCCGCCGGAGGTGGAGGAGCTTGAGGAGCAGGCTGGTTCCATGCGCCCTGCATGGCTCCCGCCATCTGCTGTGCGATTCCAAATCCGGCGCCGAGTCCCGCGCCTACTCCCGCGATACCGCCTTCGTTCGCCGCCGCGATGGGGATCGACTGCGCAACTTGGAATTGCGTGTACCGGCCCATGTCGCCGACGATGTTCATGCTGATGCGCTGATCGAGGATCTTCTGCAACTCCTCGGGCATCGACAGGTTCTCGACCAGGAAGGTGTCGAGCGTCAAGCCGAGGTCGGCAAACGCGGGCCGCACATGCTCGGCGATCTTGTCGGCCATTTCCGTCTGGTTGGCGGCCATGTCGAGGAATGGAATTCCGCTCTCGGCAAAAGCATCCGACATACGCGCGATGATCGTGTTGCGGAGCTGGCCTTCGATTTCCGCGGCGCGGTAGATGTCACGCGTTCCGCTGACCTTCTGGTGGAACTTGCGGACATCGTTGAGGTGGAACGAATAGATGCCAAATGCCCGGAGCCGGATCGCGCCAAATTCACGGTCGCGAATGGTGACCGGTTGCTGCGTACCCCACTTCTGGTTCAACTGCTGCCGGGTCGAAAAGAAGTAGACATCGCTCTTGAACGGCGACTGGAACAGCTTGTCCCAGTTCTTCAAGTTGGTGAGCAGCGGCAGAGTCTGGGTGCTGAGCGTGTGCCGGCCGGGGCCGAACGCGTCCGCCGCCTGCCCCTCGTTGACGAAGAGAGCGCCCTGGGACTCGCGAACGGTCAGCACCGCGCCGTTCTGGATTTCCATGTCCTCCATCGGAAACCGGTAGGCGAGGATGCCGTCCTCCGGCTCTGTCCAGTTGATGACATCAATAAACTGCTTCTTGAAGAAGTCTGTGAGACCCATGAGGTTCCTCCGTCACGAATGTGTTGGGCGATCCCCGCCGCCATGAAGTATAACGCGAATCCGGGCGCCGGTGTTCCTTAAAACGGAACGTCGTCGTCTGAAACGCCGTGTCCGCCGAAGTCCGGCTCGGGTTCCGAAACCGGCTGGGGACGGGAGGCCGGCTGTGGACGGGCGCTCCGCGGCATCGATACCGGGCCGCGTGGCTGTTCATACCCGCCTCCGTAGCCGCCGCCTTCGCCCGCTTCGGATCCGCCACCTTCGCCGCGCCCGCCGACCAGGATCAGTTCATCGGCGACGACTTCCGTCACGTAGCGCTTGTTGCCATCCTTGTCATCGTAGGACCGGGTCCGGAGCCGGCCCTCCACGTAGACCTGGCGGCCCTTGGTCAGGTAGTTGGAGACGTTCTCGGCCTTCCAAATGACCACGTTATGCCAGTCGGTTTCGTCTTTCCATTCGCCGGTTTGAGGATCCTTGAACCGGCGGCTGGTTGCGAGGGAAAAATTGGTCACCGCGGTGCCAGCGGTGGTGAAGCGTGTGTCTGCGTCCTTGCCGAGGTGGCCAAGGAGAATCACTTTGTTGACGCTGCGTGGCATGCACTTGTTAGCCTATCACGCCCCGTTGCCGGTCAGAAGATGCAGGAACGACTGCGTGGCCCGGTTCGGTTTCCGCCGCCGCAACTGAAGGACGCCGATGGGACGGTAAAGTCCCGGCTCCTCCAGGGGTGCCGCATGAACGCGGCCGAGCGCGATGTCGTTCTGGAGGATCGGGTCGGGGAGGATGCTCACCCCGCGGTCCTCAGCCACCGCCTCGATCATGTTGCGGATGTTGTCGAAGTGGAGCACCAGATTTACTGAGACTCCCTTCTCACGAAAGAACCGGCTGACCTCGCGGCTGATCGGCAAATCGTCGTCGAAGCCCACGAAGCTGGCTCCATCCAGATCCCGCGGCGAGATTACGGAGTGCGAGGCGAGCCGGTGTTTCGGGCTCATTGCCACCACCATCCGCTCGTCGCGCCAGGAGGTGGCACGGATGTCCTTGTTGGGTTCGGGATAGCTGACCAGGCCAAGGTCGGCTTGTTCGTTCAGGACGGCCTGGTAGACGCGCTCGGGGCGGAGGTAGTCGACCGACAGTTGGGCTTCCGGGAAGCGCTCGCGGAACGTCTTCTCCAGCCGCGACATCTCGGAAAGGCCGATCGAATAGATCGAGGCGACGCGCACCGATCCCTCGACCCGGCCCTTCAGCCGCTCTAGTCCAACGTCGAATTCATGCCGCGCGCGGATGGCGTCCTTGCAGTAATCGAGGTAGAGTTTGCCGGGCTCGGTGAGGGTCAGAGGGCGCGTGGACCGGTCCAGCAGCTTGACCTCGAGGGTCTTCTCCAGCTCGATCAGGTGTTGGCTCGCCGCCGATTGGCTCACGTCGTTTAGCTGTGCGGCCCGGCTGATGCTCCGCGTGGCGGCGATGTCGCGGAACAGTTGGAGGTGTTCCAGGGTCACTGGGGACAGAATATCATAAGACCACCTTATGGCATTGGCCCCGGAGGTCCCGGTTTATTAATAGTGGTGGCGCGGTTTTGGCCGGTTCGAGCCTTGCTTCACGCGCTCGCCAGTCGTCGAGAACAATTGGACGGTTAGGATCTTCCATGACTAATCGCTCATCAGGAAAATCAGCGGCCGGACATCATCCTCGGGAGTCCACTCCCAATATTTGATCAGGATTGTGTACACCATCAACCCCGTCTCACCCTCGCCGAACACCAGGTACCGGAACGCCTGCGTCACCAGATTCTGCCGCGAGAGACCCAGAAACAGCCGGACCGGATCCAGGTGCTCGCTGATCGTGGCGATCGTGTTGGCAAGGGCGATCGCCTGGGAGACCTTGATGTGATAGTTGTCACCTTCACGCCGCACGCGCAGAATCAATTCCGAGAGAAATTCGCTTCGATTGTCAATCAACTCGACATTCAAGAACGCGATTGGACCCTCCATCGCGTAATGCTTGCGCAACTCGGCTGTCTTGCGCCGCCGCGTCTCCGGATCGAAACTGCGGATCGGTGCCAGGTTGACCTTCTTGCCCACCATCGACTTCCACAGTTCGGCCGATTCGGCATCCGAGAACGCCACCTTGGTGACGCGCAACTCCGTGGCCCGTCCGTAGCGGCTGACCGCGCTGACAACCAGGGTCGCGACGATGAAGATGCTTGCGATCACCAGTCCGTCCGGGCGTAGCAAGACGTTGTCGGCCAGTACATAAATGAACACGCCCGCGACCAGCCAGCAATATGCGCCCCAGCCGCGCGATCCCTCACGCCATAGTGCCAGAGCGGCTGCCACCGCGGCCGACAGCATCAGCACCAGGACTCCCGTCGCGTAGGCGCCGCTCTGAGCGTTGACGTTCGCCTTGAACGCCACGGTCACCGCCACCGTGATCGCGAACAGCACGAGCACCAGCGGCCGCGAGAACGACACCCAGCGGGGCGCCATTCCGAACCGGGGCAGGTAGCGCGGAATCAGGTGCAGCAGTCCTGCCATGGCCGAGGCCCCGGCGAACCAGAGGATGAGGATCGTCGAGATGTCGTAGACCGTGCCGACCCCGCTGCCCATGAGCTTATGCGCGAGGTAGGCGATGGCGCGCCCGCTGGCCTTGCCTCCTTCGCGGTAGTCCGATGCAGGAATCAGGAGCGTGGTGACGTAGCTCGACAGCACCAGCAGCACGCTCATGAGGATCGCGGCGGTGGCGAGCAACTTGCGCGCATTGCGAATCCGCCCGTGCGGCACTGGCTGCTCGTCGTCGTCCGGATCGCCTTTGATGAGTGGCATGACGGAGGCGCCCGTCTCGAATCCGCTCAGTCCGAGCGCCAACTGTGGAAACGCAATGAGCGCCGCGATCATGATCGATGACGTGTCGCCCTTGGCCGACAACGCCGTCTGCCATGCCGGCAAGGCCTCCGGGTGCGCAAGACACTCCATCAGCGCCCGGCCGAGGACGATGAAGTTCAAGATGATGTAAGGGATAGCCACCAGCGTCGCCAGTCCGATGGCTTCGCTGAATCCGGCCAGGAACACTGCCGCAAGCAGGGCCAGCAGCAACAGCGTTAATCCCACTTGGTGGTCGCCGATGTAGTCATGAAGGTAGGGATTGTGAATCGCGTGCTCGGCGGCATCGGCCGATGAAAGCGTCATCGTAATGACGAAGTCGGTGGCAGCGAATCCCAACAGCGTCAGCACCAGCAGCTTTCCGCCCCATCCTGGAATCAGATTTTCAAGCAACGCGATGGACCCCTGTCCCGCGAACGACCTCCGGACCACCTGCGCGTAGATCGGCAGCGCGCAGGTCAGCGTGACCAGCACCAGAATCGCGGTCGCAACCGGCGACAGCGCTCCGGCAAACAACAGCGCGATGCCCGGCTGGTAGCCGAGCGTTGAGAAGTAGTCGACTCCGGTCAGCCACAGAACCTTGTACCAGGGCTGCGCGTGCTCGTCCCCATGCTTTTCTTCGTCGAGGCGTCCACCGCGATGAAGCCATCCGGCCACGCCATGTTTGGGTGGCGCCGCCGATTCGCGGGTCAACAACTGCGGGAGAAACAGATTCGAGCGCCGGCCCATTCCCATCCATCGTAGCGTGATCTGCTGCTATGATCGTGGTTTCGTGAACAGAATCGACACTTTACGTTCGCTTGTGGAGCAGGATCCGGGCAACAGCCGCTTCCGCTACATGCTCGCGATGGAAACACTCAACTCCGGGGATCTGTCCGGTGCGGCGGCCGTATTCGACGAGGTGATCGCGCGCGATCCCAACTACAACGCCGCCTACTTCCATGGAGGGCAGACGCTCGAGAAACTCGGCCGGATCGATGCGGCGCGCCAGATGTACCGGAGCGGGATCGATGCCGCCTCACGGAACGGTGACGGGCACACACGGAGTGAGCTGCAGGGCGCGCTCGACATGCTCGGCGGGTGACCCGTGGCTTTAGTGCACCAGCGGTATCAGTTTCGTTCTGGCACGGTGGATCAGCACCGCAACGTTGCCGGGAGTGGAACCGATTTCTTGCGCGATCTCGGCATGGGTCAGGCCCTCAACCTCAGCCTTCCAGAGTATGCGGAGGGTGGGCACCAAACGTTCGAGCTGCCCCACCAGAATCCGCGCTTCGACAGACGCCGCCTCTCCGCGGTCGGGCGGCTCAGCCCCGACGAACCGCGACTGCCGGCGGAGTTCGTCGCGGATCACCCAAATGAGTGTCGTGAAGAACAGGCCGGGTGCGGCTTTGTCGAGATCGAACCCAGCTTGGAGAAGTCTGAGACAGGTCTGGCTCACCGCGTCTTCGGCGTAGTCGCCCACGAATCGTTGAGCGTAATTGATGAGTCTGGAACGGAGGTTCTCTTTCATGCAATGAGCATGAGGCAAGTATATTGTTTTAAACAAAATGGATCGGAAATGTAGAGTTAGCTTGAGCTGTCCGCGGTTGGGCCAGCGGGACCTAATCTATCCTAGGATGACCTAGGCTGACATCGGGCACCGGGACCATCCGGTTTCGTGTATGCTAAGCGCATGGCCCGGCTCAGCAGCTTCGAGCCCTATCTCTTCGGGCGGCTCCGCGAGCGTGTATCCGGAGAGGCTGCCCGCGATACCCTCACAGCCATACAAGAAGCTCAGCAGAACGCCCAAACGCTTAGCATTGGCCAACTCGCGGACCTGGTGGGCTGTGACGAGCGGAACGTGCGCCTGCACCTGAACGCCATCGAAACCGCCATCGATCAAATGGCGTCTGACCGGCTTCCTGTCCGGTTCGCGTACGAGAAGCGCGGACCGGGTAAGCAAGTTCAGATCGAGTACCGCGCCATTCTGAACGAGCAGTGGGGACACTGCGAAAAGCTGCTGATTGGCTTCACTCCGTTCGGGCCAACACCCGTCCATGAAATCGACCTCCGTACCTTAAGACTTGCGAGCCACCCGAAACATTACGCCGCCGGTGCCGCCGACCTGGCCTCAACGGTGGCCAGCCTTCTTCAAGAGAAGGGCGTCCGGGTCTACCGGCATCACGACATCGGCCGGCCGTGGTTGAACCAGCGGCCGACGATCCTGATCGGCGATACATCGGCGATGGCCGGCTTTAAGCGGCCCTCCTGGGCGATGCCGCTCAAGGCCGGAGACGAACCTCCCGCTCACACCGTCGAGATCCTGCGCTATGCGGACGTCCTTGTGACCCGCTTTCTCAACGCTTCGAGTCCTCAACGGCCCGTCGTCCTGGTCGAGTTCAACGACGAGTTCGCCCCGCTCGGACTGGTGTGCCTCCTGACACGGAACGAAGCCATGCAGATCGTTTTGAACCAGCTCGCGCTACCGGACAGCATGTTGCCGCCGGATGAGTACCAGTTGCGGATCCGCTTCGAGCTTGACGCGGAATTGGACGAGTTGAACAACCTCGGCGATCCGCAGGTCATCCGGCCTTTTCACTTCGATCTACCTCCGGAAGAACCCGTGATCGTTCCGCCTCCGAAGAGAGGCCCCAAGCCGCCGCCAAAGCGGGCGTTGAAATCGGTGGTGTAGCCTCCTGTGCTATTCATGGAAGTCATGACGTCGGTCGAGACCAGCCGCATCACTTCGCACCCTGAGGTTCTGTCCGGCGAACCAGTAATTCGCGGCACCAGAATTCCGGTCGCACTGATTCTCCAAATCCTCGCGGCCGGTGAGTCCGAGGACTACATCTTTTACAACTACCCAGGCGTAGAGCGCGAGGACATCTCGCCTGCCTGGCGTACGCCAGCGAACTTGCGCAGACCTTCGGAGTCTATCCGATCCCTCGGGTTGATGAAGCTATTGGTGGATGAGCAGGTCCCCCGCCAAACCGTCGCGCACCTTCGGCCGGCTGGACACGACGCTGCTTGGGCCAAGATAGCCTGGCCGGACAGTCTGATCGCCATCCCCCTTGTCCGCCGCCCCTCGTGACCGGCTGCTGCGCGAATTCCCGCTACCCTCCAGCGATACAATAAGGCCATGTCCTGCTGCCCAGGCTTCACCCGCATCTTCCTCGCCCTCACTCTCGCCGCCTCCCTCTTCTGGACCTTTGCCGGACCCAACGCCTCCTCCCGCATCGAAGTCCGCGGCGAGACGGCACGGGAGTTCCAGGTGCAAAAGGGCAAGACCTACGCTCTGCTCGCATCCGCCCCATCCCCCGGCGCCTTCGCCAACGGACAGCGCATTCTGGTGAACGTCACCGGACCTGGCGCCACCATCACCAAAAACCTCCATGCCGGAGACGCGGACCTCTATACCCTCATCGAAGCCACCGGCAACGGCACCCTCCGCGCAACGCTTACCCCCTCCGGCCCTGGTACCCGCGCCGAAGTCGAAGTGACCCTGCGCGACATCAAAGGAGCATCTTCCAAGTCCTCCCAGATCGGAGCCGGCAACCGCGCCACCTGGCAGCAGGCGCAAGCCATCGAACTCGGACGCCCCGTCTACTCAACCGCCGACGAGCGGCCCTACATCCCCACCAACGTCGACGCCAAAACCAACTTCGGCGAACTCACCTCTGGCATCCACTGGTACCGCTTCAACCATGCCGGACCCGGTGACAAACTCGTCCATTTCAACATCGAGATCCTGGACCGCGATGTCCCCGTCGACGTCGCTGTGTTCACCGCCGCCAACAACACCCCGGCCGAATACACACGCGGCCGCGAGCGCTACGAAACGGAGAAGAGCACCAACTTCCACGGACTCAACAAATTCGCCGCCCGTGTCCTCTCCCCCGGGACTTACTACGTGCGCGTGATGGGCAACCATCCCTGGTACAAGCTCGAGACCGACGTCTACCCCGCGCCTCCTTACACCGATCCCAAACTCGCCGTCCGCGCCGCAATGGACTACATCATCCGCCGCGGCGACTCCTGGCACGCCAACGTTCCACGCAAAGGCGCAGTCGTCCGCCGCGACTCGAATCCTCTTCAGGAAACGCGCCTGTGCATCGCCTGCCATCCCACGCACTTTTCCACTCGTGCGGAGCTGTTCGGCATCCGCAACGGATACCCGGTCCGTGCCCGCCAGTCCCTTCAATTCCTGACCGAGCGCCTGGCCAACAACCCGCGTCCGATTTACGGACACACGGACGCTTCCTGGGCGCGTATGATCCACGCCCCGGGCAACGTGCTCAGCCGCGTCGCCTACCTGACGGATCAGTATGAGCAACTCGTCACTGGAGACCGCCGCGAGGAGCTCTACCGCGGCGTCGCGCGATTCCTTGAAATGTACTGGCCCGGCGTGACTGAGCCGCAGATGGAGTCCAACGGCAACTTGCCGCGGATCTCCGGATACGAAGTCGCCCTGCACAATGCACTGCTGTTTGCCGACCTCCACCGCCGCACCGGCGACGCCAAGTACAAGGTCCTCCGCGATCAGGTGGAAACCGTGATTGTCACCGGCAAGACCGTAGACATGATCGACCTCTGCTGGAAGATTGACGCCCTTGTCACGCTCGACAAGGAAAAGCACAAGGCGCTGATCGCCTCGCTTGCCTCCGAGCTGCTCAGCCACCAGCAACCCGACGGGCGTTGGGCCATGCCCTTTGGACTCGAAGAGACGCAGTACGATTTCCGCACCCAAAGCGTGGTTACCAAGAAAATCGTGGCGCGCGAAAAGATCGAGCGGCCCCGCGCATCAGACTTCCAGACCTGGCACGCCGTCTACGCGCTCGCCCGTGCCGGATTCACGGATGCTGATCTCCGCGTCCGCAAGGCCGTGGATCTGTGCCTGTCGCGCCAGACTCCCAGCGGCGCCTGGCAGGGCAATCCCGACTACAAAAATTTCGACACGCCATTCCGCGACACCCAGTACGCCGTGATGGCACTGTCGACTCTCTACCCGAACGCGCCCTCACCCGCCAAGGGATGGGGCGCCGGACCCGCGAAGCTCGACACCTCAAACCTCGCCACACTCGTCGGCCAACTGGACCAGCAATGGGACCGCCCGGCGTCCTCTACCAGTGCGCGCATCCGCTCCCTGCTCCAGTCCGAAGACGTGCTCGTGCGGTTCCAGGCCGCCACCGCCATCGGACGGTACGCCGACACCGGGGCGATTGACGCGCTTGCCGCCCGGCTCGGTGATCCCTCGAAGCTCGTCCAACGCGCCTCCGCCTGGTCACTGCGCCAGATTGCCACCCGCCGCCCTGAAGCGCGCGAGGCTGCGGTGCGCGCCATCCGCAACGCGCTCGACTCGCCCAACGAACGGACCCGCTTGGGCGCAACCCGCATCTTCAACCAGCACTTCAAGTACCTGAGCGAGGACTGGACACTCGGTGAGAAGCTCCTCTCATTAGCGGGATCCGACCCCGTCCCTGCGGTGAAGATGGGCGCGGTCCAGGCGCTTTACCAATGGTGGTTCTGGGACCGCGACACGTCCCACAAGTCCAAGATCGAGGACGCACTGATCGCCGGGTTGAATCGTGACGAGCACCCGCTGGTGCGCCGCAACCTGATCGAGGCCTACTACAACACCCTCGACGACAATGTCCGGTACCTGTACGGATCCTGGATCCCGCGCATTAAACGCGCCGAGGACAAGAGGGCTGTCGAGACCGCGCACAAGGAAGGCGTGCGGATCCAGGCGGTCCGCTACCGCGACGCGATGAAGCAGGCCAACGCGTTGGGCCGCGACGGCCTGTTGCGCGCTCTCTACACCCACCACATTCGCGAAGGGCTGCCCGACGTGACTGCGATGGCGGCCGTTCCCGCGCCTCCCACCGTCGCCGGACATTGGGTGAACGGATACCGGTTCGCCTCGATGTACGATCCTCTGCGCGGCGGCGACGCCCGCTTCACCTCCATCGGCAATGACTCCGAGCCTCCGGTCTTCTATCCGGACTCAGCTCCGGTCATGAATGAGGCGCTGCTCGCGGCTTTGGAGGACCCGTCGGAGGTGAACGTGCGCGGCATTGTCCGCGCGCTCACGTTCCTCAAGTCGCTCACGATTGGAGCACCGCTCGCTGACCGGCTGCTCGCGCTCGTCATGGAAGCTCCGCCCGCCGTGCGGCGTGATGTAGCGGACCTGGCGAAGGCGCAGCTCCGCACCGCGCCCGTCAAGCGTGAGCGGATCGAAAAGCTGATCCGTGAAGGCGACGCCACCGCCGTGGAAGTCGTGGCGGCGATCACGGCGAGCGGCAGGAACGCGAAAGAGCTCCCCTTGGAGACCGTGTCCGCGCGCCTGCTCGCTACCAACCCGCAAGACCGCGCGTTTCCGGCCCTGGCCTCGCTCGCCTCCTCGGTGGACGAACTCCGGCGCGACGAGCGGCTCGCGGCCCACGTGATGAAGGGACTCGACATCAACCGTCCGCAACCGCAGCAGGCCGCGGTGAAGCTGGTGTTGGCCGACCCCTCCGTGCTGCGAATGCCCGCCGTGCAAAAGGCATGGGACGGATTCCCGGGTAACCGCGGACCCTACGCGGTGGGCGGTTCGCTCAACGTCATCGGTCAAATGGACTACTCGCGCGATGGGTCCAAAGACGCGATTCCAGAGGTCCGCCGCCTGCTCATCGCCGGACTTGATCACCCGGTCCACACGATCCGCTCCCAGGCGTTGACCACGCTGCGCAGCATCGAGCCGCTCCACAGGGACGCCGGGATCCTGCGCCGCGTCGAAACTTTGCTGCGCGATCCCGAACAGGCTGTCCGCGCGTCAGCGGCATCCTTCCAGTCGTCTCAAATGGCCAAGTCGGGGAACAAGGAGATCAAGGCCGGTGACGTCGCCGACTACTTCTATTTCAAAGAGAACGTCGAGCCGATTCTCATCGCCAAAGGATCCGACGGACACGCCTGCGCCAACTGCCACGCCAATCACACGGTGCTCAAGCTGATCGAGCCCGACGAATTCGGCGTCGTGACGCTCGAAAAGTCCCGGCAGAACTACAATGCCGCACTAGCGATGATCAACGTGTCCGACCCGGAACAGAGCCTGCTGCTGAACAAACCCGTGGCACCGCTCGATGACCTGGGAACCGCCGCCAGCCAGAAGCTCTCGCATGGCGGAGGCATCCGCTGGAACGCTCGCCAGGGCAGCGCTGAGTACCGCACGATCCTCCGGTGGATCCAAGGCGCGCGCCTGGATGCCTCATCGGAAGCCGGCGGGGGCGGGAAGTAGCTACAACTGCTGGCCGTCAGTCGTCGACGATAGTGACACCCGGACCTTGATCATCTGGCCTCGCCGGAAAATGGTCAAATCCACGGTGTCGCCTGGCCGTTTGCGCGCCATCGCCGTGGACAACGCATCCTGCCGGTCCATTCGACGCCCGTCGATCTGCATGATGAGGTCCCCGCCAATGCCGATCTCGTTGTTGCCGACGTAGACGGCGCGGGTTGCGCCGCGGATCCCGGCGTTCGCGGCGGCCGAATCCGGCTCGACTTCATACACCAGGAACCCGCCCTCGGCGGGCAGGTCAAGCTCCGGCGATGTGCGCGCCGCTGACACCCAGTCTTGGCCGCCGGAACTGGCGCGTCGACTGGAACCCGTCCATCATCTGTTTGGCCCGCGCGATCGGCATCGCGAACCCGATCCCGATGTTCCCACCCGGACCGTAGATCGCCGTGTTTACGCCGATCACCAGCCCCTGCGAATCCAGCAGCGGTCCACCGGAGTTTCCAGGATTGATCGCCGCATCGGTCTGAATCAGGCCGTCGAGCGTCCTGTTGTTCTCGTCGCGGATCTCCCGTCCGAGCGAGCTGATCACGCCAGTGGTGAGAGTGCCGGACAATCCGAACGGATTCCCGATGGCGAGCACCTTCTGTCCGACCTGCAGGTTCTCCGAATCGCCCAACCGCAGCGCGGCCAGCTTCTTCTTTGGAGTGATCCGGATCAGCGCCAGATCGTTGACCGGATCCTTGTCGAGCACCGTCGCCTCATAGCGCGACTTGTCAGCCGTGGTCACCTGGATCTTCTGCCCGCCGGAAATCACATGGTTGTTGGTCACGATCAGCCCGTCGTCCCGCACAATGAACCCGGACCCCGAACCTTTGCTGGTGGGGTAAATGTTGGAGAAAAAGTCCCGCCGGTAGACCACCGACGTGATGTTGACGGTGGCCTCGTGGGAGGTGTTATAGACCCTGATGTTGTTCTGTTCGTCCGTTCCGAGCGTGACTGCGGCGTGGCTGGCTGGCGGCGAGGACCAAAGCGGCCCTCCCGCGGACTCAACGGGCGGCTTCGAGCCCCAGGGAATGCCCTGGGAGCGGGATGTCACGTAGACAAAGCCGCCCGCGAGCAGGGCGGCGATCAGCAGTGTGCGCAAACTCATGGTTGTAAACTCCGTAATGCCTGGTAGACGTTTTGGGTCTGGCGGACGGTTTCCTCCGGGGAAATCGAGGTGTCAATTACATAATCGGCCATTCCGGCTTTCTCTTTCAACGGGATCTGGCGCGACAGGCGGTCGGCCACCTGCTGGCGCGTGAGCCCGTCCCTCGCGATCGCGCGCTCGATTTGCATCCATTCCGGACAGACGGCCACAATCAGCTTCTGGTAGCGCCGGTGGCTGCCCGTTTCGATCATAATGGCCGCTTCCACCACGGCGATCGCGCGCGCATCCCGCGCCTCGATCCCGGCAAGCAGGCTCTCCTGCCGCGCAAACACGTGCGGATGCACCAACGCGTTCAGCCGGGCTAGCCGTGCCGGATCCGCGAACACGATGGCTCCCAGCTTCTTCCGGTCGATCGCTCCGTCCGCCGCCAAGATTCCCGTGCCGAACTCGGCGGCAACGGCCTGGCAGGCCTCGCCGTCTGGCGCGATCACCGCATGGCCCAGATCATCCGCGCGGATCCAGTGGCAGCCGAAACCCTCCAGAGTCCGGCCGACGAAGCTCTTCCCCGAGGCGAGCCCGCCCGTGAGTCCTACACGGAGCACCGGGCTTCCGCGGCCGCCACCGTGTTCGCCATCAACATGGCGATCGTCAGCGGACCTACGCCTCCGGGCACTGGTGTGTAAGCTCCGGCGTGCGCCACCTCGTCCGGATGCACGTCACCCACCACCGCCGATCCATTCTTCTCAAATGCCGCCAGCTTCCCGCACCGTGCGGCTGATTCGCGGTCCGCCACGCGGTTGATCCCCACATCGATTACCGTCGCGCCGGGCTTGATGGAGTCACCACGGAGGAAGGCGGGCCGGCCGATTGCCGCGACGAGAATATCGGCGCGGCTCGCTTCCTCCACCAGATTGGACGTGCGCGAATGGCAAATCGTCACGGTGGCGTGCGCATGCAGCAGCATCATCGCCATCGGCTTTCCCACGATGTCGCTGCGGCCGATCACCACGGCACGCTTGCCTGCGGCCGGGATCTGGTAGCGCCGCAGCATCTCCATCACGCCCGACGGAGTGCATGGACGCGGTCCGGGAGTGCCGTTCACGAGATTGCCGACATTGAACGGATGAAACCCGTCGACATCTTTCGCCGGATCGATTGCCAGCAGTACCGCGCGTTCATCCAGGTGCTTCGGCAGCGGCATCTGGACCAGGATCCCGTCAATCTCCGGCCGTGCGTTCAGACCGGCGATGATCGCCAGCAGGGCGTCCTGCGTGATGTCCGCGGGCGGCGTGAGCTTTTCGCTGTGGATCCCCAGCTCCTGGCACGCCTTCACCTTGTTCCGCACGTAGATATCCGATGCCGGATCGTGACCCGCCAGCACCACCGCAAGCCCCGGGGGCCGTCCCTTTGCCCGGACCGATTCAACCCGCGGCGCCAGTTCCGCGAGGATCTGGTCCCGCACCCACTTTCCGTCGAGCTGCGTCACCCTTGCGCGGTTCCTCTCTTGATCCTGTAATAAATCGCCCCAGCCGCCACTGTCGCCAACGCGGCGAACGTCACGCGCGGATTCACAGTGACGCCAAAAACTGTCATCCACACTCCTACGGCGATGAAGGTCAGTGGCACCAGCGGGAATCCGAAACTCACCACCGGAAGCTTCTGCCAGCCCGGACGCTTCCGCAGCACGATTAACGACCCAACCGCCATCGACGCGAATGCGTTCAGCAGGACTGCGATGTAGAGCACCAGGTCCGGGAACGGCGTCAGCGTCATCAGCGCGGCGCAAATTCCCTGGCAAACAATCGCGAACGTAGGCGTCAGGAACCGCGGATGCACCCGCGCAGCCGCTTCCGGGAAAGCACCGTTCTTGGCCATCGCATAGTAGACTCGCGGACCGATCGTCACCATTGCGTTCACCGTCGACATCAGGGAGATCGCCATCAACCCCGCGAATATTCCGGCAGCCGCGGGTCCGAACAGATTCAGCGCGGCGACCCGCCCCACGGCCATTTGCCCCTTCATGCTCTCAAGCGGTGTCGAGTAGATATAGGTGACGTTCAGCAGTAGGTACAGCACTGCAACGATCACCGTGCCGATGGTCAGCGCGAGCGGAAGGGTCCGCACGGGCTGCCGGATCTCCTCGGCGATGTAGGTCGCCGCGTTCCACCCGCTATAGCCGACGTACACCCAGAACAGGCTCACCGCGAACTGGGACTCCACCGGAAGAGTCGACGTGCGGACCGCGTCCTGGCTGAAGTTCGACCAGCTTCCCGTTCCGAATCCGAGCCCGAGAATGATGAAACCGAGCACCACGGCCACCTTGGTTCCAGTCAACACGTTTTGCAGCGCCGCCGTGGGACGCACGCCGATGCAGTTGATGACGGTAAACCCCAGGATCAGCGCCGCCGCTGCTAGCTGTGCTCCGCCGATCTCGATCGTGAACCACTGCGGACCGAACGAAGTAATCGGCTTGTCCTTGGACAACGACGGCCAGAAGTGGCTCAAGTAGGCCGAGAAGGCAAGCGCCGACCCCGCGATTGGTCCTGAGAACCCCGCGAAGAACGACACCCACCCTGTCATGAATCCCCACGATGGTCCGAATGCGCGTGTCAGGTAGACGTACTCGCCTCCGGAACTCGGAAAATTGACTCCAAGCTCGGAATAGCAAAACGCGCCCGCCAGTGCGCACACCGCACCGACCACCCACAACAACAGGATCAATCCCGGGCTTCCCAGATCTCCCGCCTGAAATCCCAGCGAAGTGAAGATCATCGTGCCGATCATGTTGGAGACCACCAACGCCGCGGCGCTGGTCAATCCCAATTGCCGCAGAAGCGAGGGCTGGCTCGCGGAGGGGCTGCTCATCTGGAACATTGTATCGTGGGCATAAGGATGACTCGCCGCGATTTGCTTTTTTCGTTAATGGCGCCACCGCCCCAGGCACTGCTCGATTCCGACGGAATGCTCTACCTCAACGGGAAGCGGACCTTCGTGCTCGGGCTCTACCAATTGCCGAACCGCCCGGATCCATGGCGCGACGCGGCCGGTGCCGGGTTCCATGTGGTCCATTGCAAACCGGAGCGGGCGATGCTCGACACCGCGCGCCAGCACGCGATGTACGGCTGGCTGACCACCGGATCGATTTCCGTCACCAAGCCCGAGCCCGACAAAGAAAAGGTGCGCAAGCTGGTTGAGGCGTTTCGCGATCATCCCGGTGTCCTGTTCTGGGAGACCGAGGACGAGCCCACGTTCAAGGATCAACATCCGCGCGTGCTGCGGACTCCACCCGAGTCGATCCGCGCCGCCTACAGTCTGATCAAGTTGATCGATCCGGCCCGCCCGGTATACCTCAACCACGCGCCAACCAACTTGGTGTCCACGCTGCAACGGTACAACCCCGGAGGCGACATCATCGCCACCGACATCTATCCCGTGATTCCGCCCGGAATCCGCCGCCAATACGCGCTCTGGGCGGACGGACTCCAGGGCGACCTGCTCAACACCTCCATCTCGCAAGTGGGCCAGTACGCCGACAAGATGCGCGAAGTCGCGGGACCGCGGCGCGCCCTGTGGATGGTGTTGCAAGCCTTCTCCTGGGAGATGCTGCGCAAGGAAGGCGACCGGGATCCGAAGATGGTCCGCTACCCGGTCACGGAAGAAATCCGCTTCATGGCTTGGCAGGCCATCGTCCACGGCGTGACTGGACTGATCTGGTGGGGCCTCAGCTTCACGCCCCGCGAAGCGCCCCTGTGGGATGAACTCGCCGCGGTTGCCACGGAGTTGAAGCAGCTCGCCTCCGAACTCGCCGCGCCGCGCGCGGATCTGAGGCTCAAGCTCACCTACCACGACCTCGGACACTCGCTCGACCGTGGCGTTGAATGGATCGCCAAACCATCCGGCAAGGGCATCCTGCTCGCCGCGGTGAATGCCGACAAGAATCCCGTAGAGGCTACGTTTTCCGGGCTTGAATCCTTCCGCCGGGCCTCCGTGCTCGGCGAAGGCCGGTCGGTCCGATTCTCACAAGGAAACCTGCGGGACGAGTTCCCGCCGTTCGGCGTGCGTCTTTACAGGCTGGAACCATAGTAAGATTTGTGTACGGGTGCGCGATGAGAACAAGATCGCTCGGTATTGTTTTGGCCGCGTTGGCGATGCCAGTGGCCGCTCGGGCAGGGTGGCCGGAGATCCCTGTCCGGTTTGAGGAGAATCGCGGACAAACCAGGGCGGACGTGCGGTTCCTCGCGCGCGGACCCGGGTTCACGCTCGGACTCCGCCCGGGCGAAGCGGAGTTTTTCTCGGGCGGCCGATTGATCCGCATGCGGATCGACGGCGCGAGACTTGCCGCCACGGGCGCGGGTTTGGAGCCGCTGTCCGGTCTGACCAGCTACATACGCGGCAGGGATCCGGCCAAGTGGACCACCGGGGTCCGCAACTACGGCAAAGTGCGCTTTTCCGAAGTCTACCCGGGAATCGATCTCGTCTACTACGGCAACCGCGGCGAACTGGAGTATGACTTTGTTTTGGCTCCCGGCGCACGGCCTTCGCAGATCCGGCTGCGTTTTGATGGCGCCGGTCCTGCGCGCATCGACGCCGGTGGCGACCTGGTGATGGAGGCTGGTGGGCGGCAGATCCGCCACAAGCGCCCGGTCCTGTACCAGGGCGATGGAGAAGCCCGCCGGCATATCGAAGGCGGATACGTGCTGCTCGCCGGCGGTGCAATTGGATTCAGGACCGGGGCCTACGATACCTCCAAGCCGCTGGTGATCGATCCGACTCTGCTGTTCTCCACCTTCTGGGGCGGGCAGCTTCGCGAGAGCGGCAACTCGATTGCGACCGACCGCAGCGGCAACGTGTACGTGGCCGGAACATCCACCTCCAACGACTACCCGTTTACACAGGGCGCAGCCCAGACCCGCAACCGGGGCGCAAGCGATCTGTTTGTCGTCAAGCTGAACCCGCGTGGCACCGAAGTGCTGTACTCGACCCTCATCGGCGGGGCCGACGAGGAGTCCGGCGGCTTCATCGCCGTGGACGAGACCGGCAGCGCTTATGTGGGCGGGTCCAGCCGCTCCCCCGATTTCCCCACGGTGCGCGGCAGTTTCCGCGAAACTCCGATTGGCGACTGGGATGGTATGGTGTTCAAGCTCTCCCCGGACGGCACACGGCTGGTCTACTCTTCTTGGTTCGGCGGGCGCGGCGTCGACACTGTGTACGGCCTGGCGCTCGACTTGAGGGGATCGGCAATCCTCACGGGCGAAACGTTTTCGCCAGACTTCGTTTCAACCGCCGGAGTCTTCCAGCCGGACCGGAAAGGCCGCGTCGACGCGTTCATCACCAAGTTCGCCCCGTCGGGCGCGGGCCTGGAATGGTCCACGCTGCTCGGCGGCGATTCCGACTCCGCCGTCGCATCCTATGAATCCGGCCGCGCGATCGCCACCGACATCGCAAGTGCGGTGTATGTAACCGGCACCACCACCAACCGCGACTTTCCGCTCGTCGGCTCGCAGGAAGTCCACATCGCGCTCGGTGACGTCTTCATCACAAAGGTCCGGCCCGACGGCACCGCGATCGAGTACTCGACCCTGATCGGCGGCGAAGGTAACGACATCGCCATGGCGATCGCGGTAGACCAGAATCTGCATGCCTACGTCGGCGGAACCTCCAACGGAGTCCGCTATCCCATCACGCCGGGCGTGGTCCAGGAGGGGAGCTCGAACGACGGCCGTGGAGTCACCGATGCGTTCCTGACCAAGGTCGGTGTCAGCGGCGGGGTTCTTTATTCGACACGCTTCGGCGGCACGGCGGACGACCAGATCAACGGCGTTACCGTGGACGCGGAGGGGATCGCCACGGTGATCGGCACCACCACCTCCAGGGATCTCCTCACCACGGCCGACGCGGTACAACGGACGTCGTCCTCATTCGCCGGAGGGCCCCCGAATGACGCGTTTGTGGCCCAGTTCAGCCGCTTCGGATCGAACCTGGTCTACTCAACCTACCTTGGCGGGCAGGGCATCGATCTCAGCCACGCCGTCACCCGAGACTCCGGCGGCAACCTCTTCGTCACCGGATTCACGCAGTCCCGCGACTTCCCGTTGACACCTGGCGCGCTACGGCGCAGCACGGGGTTCGGTACCAACACCGCGTTCA
>VFZX01000114.1 GCA_016871015.1 Acidobacteriota bacterium
GGCGTCCAGAATCATTGCCGATGCGGTTGAAGCGAAGCTGATTCGAATCGACAGTGCCGGGTACCAGTCGAGGCGGTATTCGCGCTACGTACCCTTCTGGACGTGAGCAGGTTCATTTTCGAGCAAAACGGGTTTGGAGGGAAGGAGAGACGAAAGTGCTTGAAAATAAAAGGGATGCTTATTTTCGAGCAAAACGGAAATGGTCAGGCCCCGAGCTCGGTGACGATTTCCGCAGCGATCCGGCGAGCGTCGTCGACAGCGCCCTTGGGCAGGCTGATGGCGCCGACCCGCGGGTGGCCGCCTCCTCCATAGCGCTCGCAGATCGAAGCCAGGTTATGGCGCAGCGGACCAGCCACCCAGGGATTGGATCCCACCGAGATCTTCGTCCGGAAGGTCGCCAACAGGACCGACACGGTATAGGTACTCTCCGGATGCAGGTAGTAGGGGATGAACTTGTTGTAGCCTTCGATGCCCAGGTCGACCAGATCGAAGAACACGACCCCGCCGGAGGCGCGGCTGCGCTCGCGGATCACCTGGATCATCCGCAGGTGCTGCTCGTAGAGGGGCACGAAGTGTTCCTGGATCCCGGGGTCGGCGGCAATGCGGTCGAGCGGTTGATGCTGCATCAGCTCGATCATCCGCTGCACGGCGCCGGAACCCTTGGCTCCCTCGATCACCAGCACCAGCTTGGTGGCGGGCATGGCGATTTCGACCGCTTCGCGGGCGTCGGCGTATTGGGCTCCATCAATGATGTCGGCCCAGTGGACCAGGTCGTCGAGATCCGGCGCGGTGAATCCAAAGCGGTCGCGGGTAATGTGGCTGATGAACTTGGTGCACGAGCGGTAGCCGGGGTCGAAGAAGTGGTGCGGGGAGCCGGTACCGCGGTAGTGGTCGTGGTCCTCTGGTGAGAGGAACGCGCTTTGGTGGTGGTCGAACCACCAGGTGAGCTTCGGGTTGGCGGCGTACTTGAAGTCGACGATCGCATTTTCGTCGCCATCAAAGAGGGCAGGGTCGAACTTTTGGTTCGGCTCGTGCATCATCCCGGTGTAGGCGAACTCCGCCGTTGGATAGAATTTCTCACGGGCGAAGCGCGTGAAGTAGGCAGCCGCGGCTGCGCCGTCGAAGCAATGGTCGTGATAGAGGACTCGAACGCGCATCGGCAGGGGAGGAAAACTCTATAGCTTGCCTCAAACCGCCGGGCCAATGCAAGTCGGGGGGAAGTTCTTTTGCGGGGAGGAGGCGCGATTCACTCGTCCCGGTTCACGGTGGCGATGCTGAAAGCGGGAACGCAAACCGCGATGTATTCGGCTCCCTCCGGGTCCGGTGTGCTGTAGCGGACCCACTCTCCTTTGGCCGCGATGACCGCCTGCCCGGCCCGGACATCGAGAGCCCCTCCCTTATGTTCCACGTGCAGGACGCCGCGGAGCACGACCGTAAACTCGTCGAATTCCGGTGTCTGTCCCGGCTCGGACCAGCCAGCGGGACTCAGCATGTGTGCCACACTTGCCTGCGCGGTCGTGGAGTTGACGCGCCCGATATATTCGTCGATGAGCTTGTTGCCCGGAACCGGGATCCGGGTGGGAGCCGCGATCAATATTGGCATGCGGACTATTCGACCTCGCGCGGGGCGTTGTAGCCGGCCTTGGCGATCACCTGGTACTTGATGGGCTTGTTCTTCTCGTCGACGATGCGGAGCGGCTTGCCGGTGGCCGGATCCACGAGCTCAACCTTAAGCTTGCGGAATTTGCCGTCGCGGACCGTGTTGCTCGGCTGGAAGCCGATCGAGTACTGGTTGCGCAGGGCTTCCGAGATCGCGCCGAAGATCCCGGGGAACTCGCCGTAGAACCGGGGGAAGAAGGCCTGGCCGCCGGTTTCCTTGGTGAAGGTGCGGAGCTGGTTGTCGGCCTGCAGGAAGTCCAGGCGGTCGATGGAGCTCATGGCGCCGCGTGCGTCATACCATTCGCGCAGGGCCTGCATGAGGCCGATGGAATAGATCGGCACGCCGGCGGTCTGGAGCGAACGGCGCGTCTTGTCGAAGGTGAGCTTGCTGAAGGTGTCAATGCCGGAGGCGATCAGCACGATCGCTTTGCGGCCTTCGATTTCCGACATGCGGTCGGCGGTGTCCACCAGCGCATCGAACATGTTCGACTCCGAGTAAGCGGCAATGCGGAGCCGCTGCATGGCCTCGTAGGCGGCGCGCTTGTCGGTGGAGAAGTCGGACAGGATCTCGGGACGCAGGTCATAGGCGACCACCGCCACGTAGTCGTCCTTCTTCAATGTCTCGAGGAAGCCGTAGGATGCCGTCAGGGTCTGATACCAGGTCTCACCCCAGTAGAACTGAAAGAGATTGCTGAACTCGATCACCAAGCAGACCGTCATGGGCGCCTCGCCCATCGAGAAATTGGAGACCTGCTGGGGGACTCCATCCTCGAGGATGCGGAAGTTGCCGCGCGGGATGTTGGGGATGAAGCGCCCTTTGTTGTCGAGCACCGAGACGTCGACGGTGACGGTGGTGACATCACTCTTGAAGGTCGGCACGCCTTCGGGCAGGGCTGTGTCACCCGCCTTCTTGCCGAACTTCGACGGGATCTTGTCTCCCGTTGGCGCGGGTGCGGCCTCACCGGCTTTGGCGTCGCCGGCCGGGGCGGTGGATCCCTTCTTCCTGGGTCTGGCGACGGTTTCAGTGGAACGGTTGTCAGGCCCCTGTTGCGCCAGCACGTAGCCGAACGTGGCGAGGGCGGAAACGGCGATCAATCGTTTTGCCAGCATGGTGATCTCTGCCAAACTATACCAATTCGAGCAGACGGACGCGAGGGCTGCTACGTTGCGTGCAAGACCAGTTCTCAGTTGAAGAAGCCGCAAACCGCGTCGAACTCGTTTTGGAAACCTGTCAGGATCGCGTCAGAGCCGTCTGGCACACCGGCGCTACGGATCGTCTCCTCCGGGTCTCCCTCCTGGCGATGGCACCACTCCTGGACCTCAATGCCCAATTGTCCGGTGACGGTGGAGGCGTGCTGGACCAACTGGCCAAGGCTTCCGCGGGTGAGACCGGCGCCGTGATGGGACCGGACGGCCGCGACAATCGGGGCGGGCAGTCCCCATTCGCGGCAGGTGATGGCGGAAAGCTCGGCGTGAGTGGTCCCGACAATTTCCGCTTCGCAGAGTTCCAATGGTCTTCCGGTCTCGATATGCATCGTCCGGATCGCCGCGAACTCGTGGGGCAGTCCCATCGCGATGAGCAGCATGCCGCAGTTTTGAAGAAGTCCCGCGGTGAAGGCCCCCTCCGGGAACTCGGCGCCGGGGATCACGGTAGCGAGCAGGTCGGTCATGATCGCGGCGGCCACGCCGTGAATGTTGAATTGAGACGGGATCCAGCCCGGGGCCCATTTCTGGTTATTCCACATGCGCGCCACCGACAGGCTCATGCCAATGTTGCGGAGCTTGGAGAGCCCGAGCAGGGACACCGCGTGCCGCACGGAGCTGATGGTGCCGCGGCGCGCATAATAGGCCGAGTTCACCAGGCGCAGGACGTTGCCGGCCAGAACCGCGTCCTTTTCGACCAGATCGCCGAGCTCACCGAAGGAGACGTCGTCGTTGGAGAGTGAACCCATGAGCTTGGTCAGCACGGGTGAGAACGGTGGCAACTGGCCGATCGTCTTGAGGGCCAGCTCTTCCGGAGAAATCGCTGTTGTAGGCACCGGAATACATATCGGCCAGGCTGGGCCGGTTATCATAAAGAAGTGATGACCGACGGAGTGGGGAGTGCGCCGGCCATTCGTGTCCGCAATCTCACCAAGGTCTATGGGGCCAAGGCAGCGGTCAATGGACTGTCGTTTGAGGTCCCGCGAGGGTGTTTTTTCGGATTCCTGGGCCCGAACGGTGCTGGAAAAACCACCACGATCCGGATGTTGATGGGGCTGGCGGCGCCGACGTCCGGATCGATCGAACTGCTGGGATTGCCGGTTCCATCGGCGTCTGTCGAGATCAAGGGGCGGATCGGGCTGGTCCCGGACGAGTCGCTGCTGTTCGACCACCTGAGCGGCGCCGAGTTCATCGAATTTGTTGGACGGATGTATGGGCTCGACCGCGGCGTCGCCCGCGAGCGCGCCCGGGAGTTGCTGGCGTTGTTCGAGCTGGACTCGCAGCCACGGAAGCTCATCAACGAGTACTCCAAGGGGATGCGAAAGAGGGCGGCGATGGCGGCGGCGTTGATCCACCGCCCGCAGCTATTCCTGATGGACGAACCCTTCGAGGGGGTCGATGCCGTCGGCGCGCGGCTGATGAAAGAGATCTTGCTTGGTCAGGTGCAGCAGGGCGCCACGATTTTCCTGACTTCGCACGTGTTGGAAGTCGTGGAGCGTTTGTGCACGCGCATCGCGATCATTTCCGATGGCAGGCTTGTAGCCGATTCGGACATGGCGGAGCTGCGCGAGGGCTCGGAGACTCTCGAAGACGTATTCGTGCGCCTGGTCGGAGTGGAACGCCAGGCCGAGACCCTGGGCTGGCTCTGATCCAATGGTGGTTCCCCAGGCACGCGCAATTTTGTGGGCCCAGGTCCGGACGCTTTGGAATTTCTATGGCCGCGGCAGAAACCGGGGCCCGGCCTTGTTCACGATCGCGATGTCGCTGTTGTGGTATGGGCTGGTAGCGTTCGGCGGCTGGTCACTGGCGGTGTTGTTAGCAGCGCCGGCGCGGCTGGAGGAGGCACGCGGGGCGGGCAGCCAGGGCGTGTTCTTCTCCTTCCTCTACTGGCAGTTGGTTCCTCTTATGTTGGGGGCGGCCGGAGCACAACTGGATTTGAAGCGCCTGGTGGTGTATCCGGTGACCGCGGCGCAACTGTTCGGGCTGGAGGCGTTGCTCCGGTTCACCACCGGGGTGGAAGTACTGATGCTCATGGCTGGCGCGGGAGCGGGAGTCCTGCTCAATCCGCGGCTGCGATGGTGGTGCGTGCTGGCGTTCCTTCCGTGGATCGCCTTCAATCTCTTCTTGTCCGTAGGGCTGCGCGACCTGTTGTCGCGGATGCTGACGCGCCGCCGGACCCGCGAGGTGGCGACTCTGTTGTTGGTGCTCCTGGCCGGGGCGCCGCAACTGCTCGCCATGTGGACGCCGCCCGATGCCGTGCGGCGCTGGTTTGATGCGTTGTCCCAGGACTCGCTTCCCTGGACGCTCACCGCGCGCATGCTGCTCGGAGAGGGCAGCTTAATTGCAGTGGCGGGATTGGCCGCCTGGACCGCGGTGGCTTTCTGGTTCGGCTGGACACAGTTCGGCCGGAGCCTGCGGTTTGACGCAACCGCCGAGCGAAGCGGCGCGGGAGCGGCGGAATCGGGTGAGAGCTGGGTGGAGCGGATATACCAGCTTCCGGGGCGGTTCTTGCGGGATCCTCTTGCGCCCGTGGTGGAAAAGGAGCTTCGCACGCTCAGCCGGTCTGCCCGGTTCCGGCTGGTGTTCATCATGGGATTTTCGTTCGGGCTTCTCATCTGGCTGCCCGTGACGTTGCGCGGAGGACTGCCAGAGGGCGGCTTCATGGCCGCGCACTACATGACGTTCGTGGCCTTCTACGCGATGCTGCTACTGGGCGAGGTGCTGTTCTGGAACGTTTTCGGTTTCGACCGCGGCGCCTCCCAGATCTATTACCTGCTGCCGGTCAATTTCGGCCACGTGCTGATGGGAAAGAATCTCGCCGCGCTGTTCTTCGTGCTGCTGGAAGTGGTGATGGTGATCACGGTATGCGGACTCCTGGGGCTCCCCGCCGGATTCGGGCGTGCGGCGGAAGCGCTGGGAGTCGCGGTGGTGATGTCGATCTTTTTGATGAGCGCGGGAAACTTGAGCTCGGTGCGCTATCCGCGTCCGGTGGATCCGGCACAGAATTGGAAGTCGAACTCCGCCGGCCGGATCCAGGCGGCGTTTGTGTTCCTGTACCCCGTGCTGGGATTCCCGGTTTTCCTCGCGTTCGTGGCGCGGTTCGCCTTTGATTCCGAGGCCGCATTCTGGGGGGTGATGGCCTTTGCCGCGCTGCTCGGCGGGATCACCTACCGCATCGCACTCGAGTCTGCGATTCAGGCGGCGGAGACGCGGCGGGAGGATTTCGTGACTACTTTGTCGGCGGGGGAGGGGCCGGTGAGCTAGCGGTCAACGCGGGACGAAACCCGATGAAGAAGTCCTTGAAGTCCGGAGGATGGAAATTGCGATAGTTGACGGTGAGGAACCCGGCTTCGTTCGACCAGGATCCTCCGCGGATCACCTTGAACAAGTTCAGTTCTTCCTGGACCGGACGTCCGTTGAAGACCGGCACGTACCAGTCGTCGACCCACTGCCAAACGTTGCCCGACATTCCGAGCAGGCCGTAGGGATTGGCGGCTCCGTAGCTGGCGTCGCGCAGCGTGTTGACGCCGTCCCATTTCCCGCCGTGCCAGGCCTTGGTCTTGTCAACTGCATCGCCCCAGGGATACGGTTTCCCTTTGAGTCCGCCGCGGGCCGCCACCTCCCACTCCTCCTCGGTCGGCAAACGGTAGGGCTTCCCGTACTTCGAGGAGAGCCATTTGCAATACGCCACGGCATCCTGCCAGGAAACGTTGACCACGGGTTGCATCGCGATCTCCGCGGGGAACGTTTTCCCGTTCCAAAACTGCTCATTGTTGCCGACGGAATTGCGCGCAGGCGGCGGGTGTCCCGATTCGTCCACGAACACCTTGTAGTCCGCGTTGGTGACGGGCGTCTTGGCGATCAGGAACGCCGGGATCGACTCCTTGTGGACCTCTTCGTGGCTCACCGATCCGCCGATGGTGCACTTCTGAGCCGGGATGGCGACCATCTCAGGACCGGCGCCAGAGGCCAGGGTTGCGGCGAAGAGCAGACTAGACGAGAGCTTCCGCAACGGCCTTGCCTCCGTTGACGACGGCGATCGGGCGTCCTTCCGGCGTGTGGTTGATCCGGTGGATGTCGACGCCGAGAGCAGTGAACAGCGTGGCCGAAAAATCCTCGACGGTGATCGGGCGGTCCGTCACTTCAGCGGCGTGCTTGTCGGTGGCGCCGATGACGTTTCCGCGCTTCATTCCGCCGCCGGCCACAACCGCGGAAAATGCCTTGGGCCAGT
The DNA here is from genome assembly GCA_016871015.1 of Acidobacteriota bacterium. Taxonomy (GTDB): domain Bacteria; phylum Acidobacteriota; class Terriglobia; order Bryobacterales; family Bryobacteraceae; genus SYLY01. Next base: position 7,094 of record VFZX01000114.1, read on the forward strand.
GATCGCGGCCGGCTTGTCCGTTGACAACCGGGGTGCGTCCGAACTCTCCTACCTGCACCACGAGCGTGTTGTCCAACATTCCACGCTGATCGAGGTCGGCGATCAGGGCGCCGAACCCGCGGTCCATTGGCGGCAGCAGCTTGTCGCGCAGGGAAGTGAAGTTGTTGGAGTGCGTGTCCCAGCCGCCCATCCAGACGCTGACCGCCTTGACGCCACTCTCGATCAGGCGGCGCGCAAGCAGCAGTCCCTGGCCGACTGGAGCCCGGCCGTACTCCTCGCGGAGCTTCTCCGGTTCCTGGGCGATATCGAACGCGCGCAGGACCTTCTCGGAGAAAACCATGTTGTAGGCCTGTTCCAGCGCCGGGCTATAGGAATTGAGCTTCGATTCGGTGTCGACATGGCGCCAGGCGTCGTTGAACTCTTTGAGGATCTCGCGGCGGCGGCCGATGCGGTCGAGCGAGACGCCCTGCGGAGGGAGCAGATCGCGCACCTTATAGCCCTTTTCTGAAGGGTCGCCCGCCATGAACGGATCGAATTGGGGACCAAGGAATCCACCGCCGAATCCCCGCTCGATCGGCTTGAGGACTCCAACGTAGGGCGGCATATCGCCCTTGAAAGCCTTCTCCTTTACGTACACCGATCCGAAAGACGCGAATTCGGTGTTGGGCACCGGGAGCACGCCCGTCTGGAGGTAACGGCTGGAGCGCTCATGGCTCCCCAGGTCGACCGACGTGAGCGACCGCAGGATCGTGAGCTTGTCCGCCACCGCGGCGGTCTTCGGCATCAGATCGCAGATCTGGAATCCGTCGAGCTTGGACGCCATCGGCTTAAACTCGCCGCGGATTTTGTCCGGCGCGCCCGGCTTCATGTCGTACATGTCCTGCTGCGGCGCGCCCCCGCCGAGCCAAAGGAAGATCAGGGCTTTGTCCTTGTTTTTGTTTTGGGCGTTGAGGAGCTGCGGCAAAGACAGGCCGCTGAATCCCAGCATTCCCAGCTTGAGGAAATTCCGGCGTGCTACGCCGTCGCAGTTGCGTTGGAACAAGATACACCTCCACTGGCTGAGAACAGAATATTGCATGTCCGGCGGCTGAGTCAATCGGGGTCCACACTTGACACGCTTCACCCTGGGGAGGGAAACTGCGAAACGATGAGCGCGGACTGGCAGGAGGAATGGAACCGGTTCCGTGAAGCTTTGGTGACCCGCCGGGCGAGACTCGTCACGGAGATCGAACAGGCATGGGCTGAAGTGCGGTCGCAGGCCGTCTCGACCGCACCGCTGGAGACGGTGCTGGAGGAGCTCGATGCACGCCGTCCGGTACGGCACGCGCTGGCGGCCATTGAGGACTACGAAACCGCGGCGGCGGCGCTGGCCATGCGGCTGCCGGAAAGGATCACGCTGCCAGTGCGGGAGTTTCTCGTTGAAGCCGGGCTGCCGGTCACGCACGGCTGGTTCCGGTTCAAGCCGCGTCCTTTGGCTTTGCGGGCGAAGGTCCGGCACTACCTGCTCGACGACGCCAGCCGGCGGGCGAGCCTTGACGGCGGGTTCCAGGTGTTGTTGATCAAGGCCTGCCTGGAGCTGCGGGACACAGGCGCGGACCGGGAGCCGCTGCCGCAAAGGGAAGCCGATGCGCTTCGCCAGCAATACATCCAATGGAGCGGGAGTTTCGAGCGGCGCTTTTCCTCGTTGATTCTTTGGCCCACGCACGAATGGCTGTCGCGGCTGAAGACGCAGCAGGACACAAACATCGCATTCTGGTGGCGGCAGCAACGCTCGGCAGCGGAGACGATCGTTCTCGAGCGGCAGCTCGCGGCGTTCGGAGTGGAAGCTGGGAGGATCACTGTGGCGGCGGTCGAGTCCGTGCTGGACGAGCACGCCGGATGGGCGAAGGCACTGGCCGCGATGCACACCTGGATGGAGGAGTGGAAGCCCGGGCAGCCGTTCGATCCCCCGCTCGGAGATGCACGGCTGACCCAGCTCGGCCAGCGGGTACAGGAGTGGTGCGCGGCGGTCCGTGATGCGGGCGGGAGAATGCTGATGCCGGAGTTCGAGGCGTCCACCCCCGCGGCGCTGCCAGCGCTTCACCGGACACGTTGGCGGACCGTTGTCCCCGCCAAGGCAGTGGCGGACGCACTCGCGGATCCGGGCGCCCAGGCCATGCGCGCGGCATTCAAGGATCCGTGCGAGGCGAGCTTCGGGATCGCGCGCGACTTGGAGCGTACCCGCGAGGTGATCGAGTACGGCATCGAAACCGCACGGACGGAGCCGGTTCACGGAGCGAAGATCCTGGACGAGGCGGTGGCCAATGCGCGGGCATTGCTGGCCGACATCAAGAACGCGGGCGCGGTGGATGCGGCCTCGTTTCGCGCGGGTGCCGAGTCGGCGCTCAAGGTTTACCTGGATGAAGTCCGGTTCCTCATCGAGAAGCGGCGCGCCGGATTGTGGCGGGCCCTCAACCGCCAGAGCGGCAGCCGTGCCTGGACGATGGCGCGCGTCCGGACCCGGCAGGGCATTGCACAGGCGGTGCCCAGAGTACAAGCGGCGGGGCGAAGGGCCACGGATTGGGTGCTGGTCCGCGCGGGCTGGAAGATGCCGGAGCGCGACGAGACGCCGGCGGTCGCTGCGCGGAGCCATGTCGGAGCGGCGCTCGAGATGGAGCGGGGCAGGACCACGGTCCCGGCGATTTATCAGCGGCTATTCGCGCTGACACCCGTCGAGGATCCGCGGTTCCTGATCGGACGCGAGCAGGAGATGCGCGGATTCGAGCGGGCGCTCACGGATTTTGACGCCGGTCGCTTTGCTTCGGTCCTGCTGACCGGGGCGCGCGGGAGCGGCAAAACGAGCCTGCTCAACTGCGCAGCGAAGGCCGTGTTCCAGGAACGGGAAGTGGTCCGTGCGTCATTCTCAGAGAGGCTCACCACGGCTGCGCAGCTTCACGCTGAGGTCGAGCGGATGGCGGGCATGGCGTGGGAGACGCGCCGCGTCATCATCATCGAAGAGCTGGAGCGGGCGTTCCTGCAGGCGCCAGGAGGACTCGATGCGGTCCGCGCGTTCCTGGACCTGATCCAATCGACTGGCAAGCAGACGCTGTGGATTGTGGCCGTGAACTCGGAGGCGGCGCGGTACCTGGAAGCCGCGGCCGGGCTGAGCCGCTCCTTCACCTACCGGATCAACGCGGTGACCGCCGAGCGCGCCGGCTTTGTGCGCGTCATCCTGCAGCGCCACTATCTCTCTGGACTGCGGCTCAAGTTCGCCGCGCCTCCGGCCGGAGATCCGCGGCTGGACCGCCTGCGGCAGTGGATGGGAGCGGACACCGATCCGGAAGCGCTATTCTTTGATTCGCTCTACCACCAATCAGGTGGCGTGTTCCGTCCTGCGTTCGAGTTCTGGATGCAGTCGATCGAGCGGGTGGAAGGAGGAGTGATCGAGATGCGGCAGCCGTTGAATCCCGACTACCGCGGACTGCGGGAAGCGCTGGACCAGCGGGACCTGTTCGCGCTCACGGCGTTGACGCGCCACGGTTCGCTGGATGCGGAGAGCCTAGCGGGAATCCTGGGCGAGACGGCCGCGGCGAGCCAGGTGCGGCTAGGGCGGCTGGCGGCATTGGGTATTACCGGAGACGACCCGGACCACCCCGGGATCCGCATACTTCCCGAGGCGCAGCATTTCGCTACCTCGACACTCAAGAGCGCGAACCTGATATGATCCGGCCCGCTTTCCTCCTCATCCAGTCCGACCCCGCGGCCGGGATCCTGTCGCGGATCACCGTATGGAACGTACTGCTGATCGCGATCGCCTTGAGCGTGGCGTTCGTGTTGATCCGGGGATTGAACCGGGTCTTCGTGGCGATCTCAAGCCACAACGCGCGGGCGCGGTTCCTGATCCTGTACCTGGAACCGGTGACGCGCATCGCGATCTGGCTTCTGGCGATGCTGTTCGCCGTGCAGCTTCTGGCGCCCAATGAGCAGACCTTCGTGGCGGCGCTCGGATCGGTGGCGATCGCGATCGGCCTGGGCGCGCAGGACCTGATCAAGAACCTGGTGGGTGGCCTGGTGATCCTGATCGACCGTCCCTACCAGTTGGGCGACCGGATCCGGGTGGGCAGCGCCTACGGGGATGTCGACCACATCGGGATGCGGTCAACCAAGATCACGACGGTGGATTACGAGCGGGTGACGATTCCGAATTCCCAGGTCCTGAGCGATATCTTCATCAACTCGAATGATGGGACGCCGGAGGCAGGGGTGGTAGCGGCTCTATTCGTGCCGGGGGACGCGGATCCGGACGCGGTACTGGCCGCTGGGCGCGAGGCCGCGTTCTCCAGTCCGTATATGGTGGTGGGGCGGCCGGTGAGCGTGGTGCTGGAGGACGCTTACACGGAGTCGCCGTATATGATCCTGCGCGTGAAGGCGTTTGTTTATGATCACCGGTATGAGATTGATATGCGGACGGATATTATCCGGCGGTGCAAGGTGGAGTTTGGGAGGCGGGGGATTCTCGAGTTATGGAACAAGGGGGGGGGCTGAGGGATAAGACTGGGGCGGGCTACTTTCCTCCCGTGACGGTTACCCACATCGGCGAGATCCACACGATCTCGCCGTCCTGTTGTTCGCCGCGCACGTAGTAGTACGACGTCTTGCCGGCAGAGGGCTGCGAGTCGCGCCAGGTGAAATCGACCACTGCCTTACCCGGCGAGGCCGTGTAGACGTACTGGTTGTCCTTGATGACATGAACCTTGGCGAACGGCGCCGTGCCGGTCAGCTTCACCCTGAACGACGGCGCCGAGGGAGTGGAGAAAGCATCCCCCATGATGTGCGTTCCGGATGTGAACTCGGCCAGAATGTGATCCGTGGCGCCGTAGACATGGCGCTTCTGGAAAGCTTCGAGCGCGGCCTCGCGCGTGGCGTCTTTCGCCAACAGGTTGGAGTAGCTCATGTGCGTGGAGATGTGGTCGGAACTCGCCTCGAAAGCCAATTTGTAGCCTTTTTGCAACGCGAGGTTGACGAACCCCAGGGGCCGCCACCCGCCGATCGAATCCTTCTCGTTGTTCGAACGCGGCGCTCCGGGCATCTCGTAGTTCTGGCGGTCGCCCTGGTAGATCTCCACCACCGGCTCGGTACCGGGATCGTTGTCGCGCCAGTCGGTGCCCATGTTGGTGCCGCTGGTGTGGGACGCCACGATGCCGTTGAACCTCTTCAAGTACGCGTAGAGCATTTTTGTGTCAGGCGCGTTCACCACCGGCGTTTCCTCGGTCCGGGGCAGACGCGGGAGCGGCCGGATCCCGCGCTGGGCGAAGACCACGTTGCGATGGCCCTCCGGGTACACGACGCTCCGCTCGTAATGGAACATTGTTACGAAACGGCCGGTGTTGTAGTAAATGTCGGTCAGCTTCTGCGAAATCCACCACGAGTACTCCCGCGCCCCGCCGTTGTCGTGGTCGCAGCAGCCCACCCAATCCATGTAGGAGGCGTCCAGCATATAGCGGTATTGGTCGATGATCGAGCCGTCGTTGCCGCCGTCCATCGAGATCTCGCTGTGGCGGTGGAACTCGCCGCGCAGCAAGCGCAGCGGCCCGCCGGGCGTCTTCAGGCGGTAGGCGCGGAGCTTGGCCACCAACGCCAGCTCGGATTGATCACTCGGATCGGCCGCGCCCGGGGGCGTGGGCGAGGCGGGCTTTGCGGCCGGGACTCCGGAGGCCGGGCCGAGCGATACACGGCTCATGTAGAGGTCGTTCTGATACGGATCGGTGAGGACCTCCTCATCAGGCAATGTCTTGAGGCCCGGATAGTAGCTCATCGGGATGAACCGGCGGCGTCCATCGGAAGAGTGAATCAGCAACAATTCGCCAGGCTTGGAAGAGACCAGCGCGGGGCGATTGTCGAGCAGGTTGTCGCTATGATGCACATAAACCGCCGGCGACCATTGCGAGTTGGCGTACGATGTGACGAACTCGGTCCATACAGTCCCGAGGGGACTCCAGAACATCGGGTGCCTGCTGCGGCAGGCAACCCAAAGGCGGCCCGAGGAGTCGACGCTGAGGCGCGCCATCGTATTGCGCGGTCCCCGGCGGGCAAAGCTTGGAGACGCCGTGGCGAGATTGGGTCCGCGGTTCCGCCAGGCATCGGGCTGCACCGGACGCCAATCGTCAGAGCGCGATTGCGAAATCAGGCCGGTTGCCGGATCGCCGGGTTGGCCCGGAAGCGCATCGCCGATCTCGGAGGCAGGCTCCACCACGCGGCCATCCCTGGTGATTCCACGGACGCGGATCGCCCGTCCCGCGTAGACCGGGATGCCGCTCGATTCATCAGCGCCGTAATCCTTGCCCCAGCGTTCGCCTCCCTCTTCGTAGGCGGCCCAAAGCGTGCCGGAAGCATCATACGCGATGGAAGGGTAGGCTTCATAGAGCTTTGACGCCGCCACCGGGAATTCCCTGCCCCATGACGAGTTGACTGCCGTGCGCGCGAACACGTCGTAGTTGCCGTGCCGGTAGGAATCCCAGACGACCGTGACACGGCCAGAGGAATCGGCCGCGATGGCCGGATTCCACTCATTGCCGGCGGAGGTGGACACGGCGGCGGGCTTGGAGAATGCGTTGCTTTCCTGAACCGCGGCAAAGACAGACGCCTTCCCGTTGCGCCAGCCCTGCCATCCGACCCACACGCGGCCATTGGAATCGGTGGCGGCCACAGGATCGACATCGGACCCCGGCGCGGACGAGATGCGCACGTGCGCGCCGGGTCCGCTATTCTCAATGACGCGCGCCCAGATTTCGAAATTCCCTCCATCGTTCGCGCTCCAGAAAACCCAAGGACGGCCTTTCCCGTCGACGGCAATCGCAGGACGCCACAGGTCGCCGCCGCCGGGCGTCAGGGCGACGGGCGCGCCCCAAGTCCCCGAGGCGTACTTGCGGACGAGAATCTGATCGCCGCCGGGCTTCGCGGTCAGGTTGTCGAAGTTGTTGGGCGTGTTGCGGATCCGGTCGTGGTCTGGATGATGCTTGAATTCGAGGTAAGCCAGCCAGACGTTGCCGGATGAATCGGTGGCGGCAGCCGGCTGATCCTGCTCCTGCGCGTCGTTGGAGATGCGCTCGAATGGAGGGACGCGCTCGGCCGTGGCTTTGCCCCCGAGACCCAGCTTCGCTTTCCCATACGGGATCTCGTTGAGGCGCACAGAAAACGTTCCGCGCGGCGTCTGCACGTCCAGTGAACTGTCTTCGGACTCGCCGGTTAGCGCGACGATGACGCCGTTGGCCGAGAAGGGGCGCACGGCGGGAGTGGTCACGCCTCCGAACAGGCGGATGCGCCGCGACGACATGGTCCACTTGTTGCCCGCGAGCATCGCGTCTTTCCCATCGAAGCGCCAGGGTTCCACCGCGGCGATGGCCGCGCCGCGAGCCGTGACGCCGCCGGACCAGTCAGTTTCCGCCTGATCTCCGACGCCAAGCAGGATACGCACGGCAACGGCGGCATGAAGGGATTGGGCGGCTACAAGGGCCGCGGAGAAAATCCATGGGCGCATAGAATCGAGACTATTCTATCAACGGGTCGCGTCAGATCCAGGCGGATGCTCAACGCGCGCCCGGGCTCGTCTTTCAAGATGGCGATGAGGAGAGCATGGTCTTGATGGCGATCGACGGCCGGTTACCGTGCCATGTCGACCAGGAAGATATTCCCCCTCGTCTCGTTGCGCTCATAGTACAGCCAATCCCCCTTCGGAGACCACACCGGATACCGGACAAACACACGGGCCGTCTGATTCGCAGTCACATTCCGCTCCTGTTCCCCGCGCGAATCCACGGTCCGCACATCCCACACTCCGCCACGCTGCACCGCCATCGCGATCCGGGTCCCGTCCGGCGACCAGCTTCCCGGCCAATGGTGGCCGCGCAGCGGAGTGATCACCCGGTGGGATCCCCCCGAGGGCGACAGGACCACCGCCGCGGACATCCCTTCGCTGAATAGTTCCGCCGCAATGGCGTCTCCGCCGCGCGACCAGGCGCCGAATCCCACCGACACACCAACCGGACTGATGCGCCGCTCCGGCTCTCCCGGCTTCGCCACCCAGAGTCCCACTGCGCCCTCCGGCGCCTTCCGCATGTAGAGCAGCCGTCCGTCCGGCGCAAGGCGAGCGGGGGATCCGACCGCTGACGCGAGCTTCTCCTCCCGCCCATCAGACAGCCGCAACCGCCACACCGACACTTCATTGTTCCGTTGCGACGTGAACACGAGTGACTCACCGTCCGCCGTCCAGTTGGGATGAATGTCGGTATCCGGGTCGCGCGTCACCTGGACCTCGGCGCCGCCCGCTGTGGGCATCACAAAGATGTCGCCTCTGAGGCCCCGCCGGATCCCCTGGAACGCCATGCGGGTCCCGTCGGGTGAAATCGCTGGGTGGATGTTGCGCGCCATCGAGTTCCGCGTTACCGGTCCGGCTGGACCCGCCCCGTCCGCCGGGATCCGCCAGATAGCGCTTGCCATGGTCACCTGCGCCATTGCCAGCCGCTGTCCGTTGCGTGAGATCGCCAGGTCGCGCGGAGCCGCGTTGGCGATCCATACCACTGCTCCTGAGTCCGCCGGGTTGTCCACGCGAATCCGCCGCACGGATGTGGCCAGCTCCGGCGTCAGCGACGCGGCATAAATCGAGTCCCCGTCATTTGACCAGATGGCGTGCAGCCAGGGGCCTGGATCCACCTTCAGCTCGCGGATCGAGCGCAGATCGGGCTCGACAATGTGGATCTGCCCCTGCCGGATCGAACCCGCCATGAACAGCAGGCGTCCCGAAGCCGACCAGTCCGGCCGGCCGTGCGAGCCCGCCGGTGCGCCTGGTTTCGTTACCCGCACAGGCGGGGACCCGTCCAGGCTCGCGACCCAGATCGCCGACAGCCACGGGGCCATGGAATCCGGCGGCGAGAACGAGACCACGTCTCCCGAGCGGTAGGCGATCCGCCGCCCGTCCGGCGCCCAGGAGGGCTCGCAGCCGGTGTCAGTCAGACGCCGCGGCAGGCCTCCGAGAGCCGGGATGGTCCAGATGCCGCCGTCGCGCATCGAGTGGAAGGCGAGGGTCTGGCCATCCGGCGACCAGTCCGGGTGGACGTTCTGCCCGCCGTTGCGCGTCACCTGGACTTCCTCGCCGCCACCGACCGGGCGCACCCAGATTTCGAACGGCCCGGTCCGGTCCGAGGCGTAGGCGAGCAGGGTGCCATCGGGCGAGAACGAAGGCCAGACATCAAGTCCGTCGCTGGTGGTCAACTGGTACGGCGCGGTCCCGTTCATGGCGGCGGGCTTCGGAGCGGACCCGGGCCATACCGCCCAGACGATCCCTGCCAACACGGCCGGAGCCGCCCAGATCCACCGCGGCCGGACTGCGGCGGGCGCACCGGTCTCCACCGGCGCGAGGAAGCGGTAGCCCTGAGTGTGGACGGTCTCGATGAAGCGCGGCTCGCGCGCGTCGTCGCCGAGCGCCTTGCGGAGCTGCGCGATCACCCGGGTGAGGGCGTTGTCGGTGACGAAGGTGTCGTTCCAGACGGATTTGATCAGCTCGTCCTTGGTCACAACCCGGCCGCGGTTCTCAATCAGGAAGACCAGCACCTGGATCGCACGGGGTTCCGCCTCCACCTTTGAGCCGCTCTTAAGAATCCTGAAATCAGACACATCCACCGTGACGTCGGCGAACCGGTACAGACGCGGGGAATTCATCACGGTTTCCTCACGACCCTCAAGGGCCGCTTGCCCTATGTTCGCAGCATGCACCCCCTGGCTGGCAACTGGCTTTCCCTCGTCACAATACCGTTTCGCCTCATCGAGCCGCACGCGGTGGTGGTCCCAGTGTGGGTCAACGGTTCGGGTCCGTTCCAGTTTGCTGTCGACACCGGTGCGCAGTCGAGCTCGCTGCAGCCCGGGATCGCGCGCCGGCTAGGACTCACGGCAACGTATGCGGTCGAAGTGGTCCGCGTCCAGGAGGTCAGTGTGGCGCCGGTGCATTTCGCGGCCCTCCGGTTCGGCAGCCGGCAGGTGGGAGACGCGGAGCTGTTGGGGATCAGTCCGCCCCTGGAAGGGCTCGACGGCATCCTTGGCCAGAATGTGCTGGGAGCGGGCCCGGTACTTCTGGACAACGTTGCCCGCCGGCTGGTGCTGGACCCGCCGGAGATCGCGGCTCCGGCTGTCCCGATGGAGCTGATCGCGAACCGCCCCGCGGTGACGGTGAACACAGGTGGGCAACGGCTGAGGATGGTGCTAGACTCAGGCGCCTCCCACGTGGTCTTGTTCCATGGCCGTGCTGGACCACGCCGCCTGGCGGTGGGCGGCGTGGAACTGCGGGGCGTGGAGTCCGTTCGTTTATCCGTCCAGCGTGAGGAAGACGGCTTACTGCCGACACGTCTGTTCGGTGCGGTCCGGATTGACCCGGCCCGGCGTGTGGTCCAGTTTACGCGAGCGACGCCTCAATGAGGCAGACGGGGGACTGGATCTGCTTGATCCCGGCGAGTTGGAGTCCGGCCGAGGCGAACAGGGCGGCGAACTCGGCTGGGCTTCGCTCTCTTCCGCCCACAGTGCAGACGAGCATTTCGATATCGAGGAACTTGGCGGGCACGGGATCGGGAACCGGTGGCACCACCATCTCGATCAGGAAGACGCGCCCATGGTCCGGGGCGTGCGCGGCGAGTTGATCGCGCATGAGCGAGAGGATGGTCCGGCAGCGTTCGTCGTCCCAATCGTGGACGATGTGCTTCATGATGTAGGCGTCGCAGCCTTCGGGGACCCGCTCGAAGAAGCTGCCGGACTCGTAGGTGATCCGGTCCGGGAACGCGGCGAATTGTCCGGCGGCGGGCGCGTTCCGGATGACTTCGGGAAGGTCGAACAGGACTCCGTGGAGCGCCGGATTCGCGGCCAGGATCTTCGACAGGACGACACCGTGGCTGCCGCCGACGTCGGCCATCTTCCGGAAGGGGGAAAAGTCCGCCACCTCCATGACCGCCGGAATGAGGGTGGTGGTGAACCCGGTCATCGCGCGGGCGAAGTTTTCCCCTTGGGCGGGATCATCGTGAAAGACGTCAAACGCATGCTTGCCGTAGACTGCCGTGACGGCGTCGCCGCCCGTGGCGAGGCTGTGGTCGAAGCGGGAGTATGCGTTCATGGTCCAGGGATCCGTCATCATGATCGCGACGTCGCGCATCGACTCAGGATGGCTCCTCTGAAGGAGCGCCGACACAGGATTGAGCGCGTACCGGCCGTCTTCGGTTTGGGTGAAAATTCCCACCGAGGCCAAGAGCCGGAGCACGCGGCTGAGGGCATCGGCGTTCACTCCGGCGCGGGCGGCGATCGCCGGCGGTGAGTCCGGCTCGAGGCTCATGTGGTCGGCTGCGCCGGTGCGCGCCATCCCGCCGAGCGCGGCTGTCACGATCTTGCCGAACAACGCCTGCATGAAGATGGCGGATGGGGGCAATTCGGGAGGTCCCTGATGTTTCATAGACATACAGAATAGCGTGGGAGACTCGTTTACGCGTTGCCGGAAAATGAAATTTTTTTCGATGATTCTTCCAAAGCCTGTTTTCACAATGACATGGAGCCGATTTTGGGGCGTTTTGGGTGCTTGAATTTTGGTCTGCCTGCTTGACGCCGCGGGAAGCTGGGTTCGCGCGGAACGGATTGTTCCCCAAGAAGCGAACCGGTGCTAGCTTCGCGGGTCGAGCACGTTCCGTGGATTCCGCTGGTGGTGGAGATGGGCGACTCCACCGCCGGCGGAGTCCGCTATTTTTTTGCAAGCTTGGGTTGAGAGCTGCCGGGACGAGGCTAAAATGGGTGGCCGCGCTCCGGATCAACAACCTCTCTCAACCGCGGGAACCCTTGGGGCGAAGGGGTCCCGCCGTGCGGGCGGAGCAGACCTTCAGCAAGCCAGTCAGGCGTAGATAAGGGCGCGCCACTGACCGGGGCCGGGTGGCCGTGACGAGGCGGCAGCTTGCTGAGGATCTGCTCCGCCCGCCTTTTCCCTCGCGGCTGCAATTCCGGCTATACTACTCGGTTTCACCCCAACATGCGAACCGTTGAGCTCGTCGCGCAGCGCCAACTCGAGGTCTGCGAGCGCCCGATGCTTCCCAATCCCGCCCAAGGCGAGGTCCTCCTCCGGGTCCGCGCCGTCGGACTCTGCGGCAGCGACCTCCACTGGTACCTTGATGGACGCGTCGGCTACAACTACGCCGTGTACCCCATCATCCTTGGACACGAACCCGTTGGCGAAATCGTTGCCGTGGGCGAGGGCGTGACCACGCACAAGCTCGGCGACCGTGTCGCCATTGAGCCATCGATCACCTGCGGCACTTGCGAATTTTGCACCAGCGGACGCCCCAACAACTGCATCCGATCCGTGTTCATGGGCGGGATGCAGTATCCAGGATTCTTCCGCGAATACGCCACCGTACCTGCGCGCAACGCCGAGCACTTCCCCGAAAAGTTCAGCTACCTCCAGGCCACGATGATCGAGCCCGTAGCCGTCGCCGTCCACGTGATGGAGCTGGTCACGCTCCGGCCCGGCGACTCGGTCCTCGTGATCGGAGCCGGACCCATCGGACTGCTCACCGCCACGGTGGCCAAGCTCCGCGGCGCGGGACAAGTGTTCATCGCCGACCGCGTGCCTCACCGGCTCCGCATCGCACGCCAGATGGGCGTCGAAACCCAAATCGACACGCGCAAGGACAACCTTGTCGACACGATCATGGATCTGACCGCAGGCCGCGGAGTCGACATCGTGTTCGACGCCGCCGGCGCCCCTGAGACCATCCAGATGGGGATCCACGCGACGCGCCCGAGCGGACAGTACGTACTCATCGGGATCCCAAGCGCTCTGGTGTTCGACGTCGATCTGCACGCCGCCATGAACAAGGAACTGCGCGTCCAGACGGTGAAGCGCAGCAACGCCAAGGGACACGAAGCGATGGAGCTGATCGCCGAGGGTAAGATCCCCGACACGATGATCACGCACATTCTGTCGCTCGAGCAAACACCCGAAGCCTTCGACATCGCCGCCGAATGCAGAGACGGCGTCGGCAAGCTGGTGATCGAGCTGCCAGACTAGAGCCGTGGCCCGCGCCTACCTCGCAATCGACCTCGGCGCCGAGAGCGGCCGCGTGCTCCACGGAACGCTCGACGGCGGACGGCTGTCGCTCGAGGACCTCCACCGGTTCCCCAACCAGCCGGTGCGCCTCCCCACCGGACTCTACTGGGACTCGCTCCGCCTGTGGCACGAAATCCTTCAAGGACTCGCCAACGCCGCCCGCCGCGGCATCGCCCCGTCCGGAATCGGCGTCGACACCTGGGGCGTCGACATCGCGCTGCTCGGCGCCGACGGCGCACTCGTCGACAACCCGCGCCACTATCGCGATGCGCGCAACGCCGGGATGCCAGAGCGGTTGTTCGCCGAGGTCCCGCGCGATGAGGTGTTCGGCCAGACCGGAATCCAGATCATGCCGATCAACTCGCTGTACCAGTGGTACGCGATGCAGCGCGCCCACTCGCCCGCTCTCCGCGCGGCCCGCACGCTGCTGTTCATGCCCGATCTGTTCAACTACTTCCTCACCGGAGTGCTGCGGGCGGAGACCACCATCGCGAGCACCTCGCAGTTCTACAATCCCGCCACGCACGGTTGGGCCGCCAGCCTGCTGGCGCGCCTCGGGCTTGATCCCCATCTGCTGCCGAACCTCATTCCCGCCGGATCCCGGCTCGGCCCGCTTCTGCCCCACGTGGCATCGCAGACCGGACTCGATCCGGCCACTCCCGTTTTCGCCGCGCCCGGACACGACACCGCCGCCGCCGTTGCCGCCGTGCCCGCCCAAACCGAGGACGGATGGTGCTACATCAGCTCCGGAACCTGGTCCCTCATGGGAGTCGAGATCCCCGCGCCGGTGATCAACGAGACCACGCTCGCGATGAACTACACCAACGAAGTGGGCGTTGGCAACCGGATCCGCCTGCTCAAGAACATCGCCGGACTCTGGGTCCTGCAGGAATGCCGGCGCGGCTGGGCCGCGCATGGGCAGGACTACAGCTATGAGCAGTTGGCTCACATGGCCGCAGGAGCCGCGCCGTTCCAGGCCGTGATCCAACCCGACGCCTTCCTCGATCCCGACTCCATGCCCGCGCGCATCGCCGGCTACTGCCGGCGGACCAATCAGCCGCCCGTCACCGCCCCCGGCGATGTTTGCCGCGTGATCCTCGAAAGCCTCGCGCTCCGCTACCGCCAGGTGCTCGAAAATCTCGAAACCATCACCGGCCGCTCGATCCGCGTCATCCACATCGTGGGTGGCGGATCCCGCAATGAGCTGCTGAATCAACTGGCGGCCGATGCCACCGGACGCACCGTGATCGCTGGCCCGGCGGAAGCGACCGCGGCGGGAAACGTGCTGGTGCAAGCGATGGGTGACGGCGCCCTGAGCGGGCTCGCCCAGGTCCGCTCCGTGGTGCGGGACTCCTTCGAGGTCCGGCAATTCGATCCGCGCCCGGATCCCCGCTGGGACGAAGCCTACCGCGCCTTCCTCGCGCTCCCCAACTAGCGAAGCTCGATTTCTGGGCAGACCCCCAGAAGAGTTCCCTTTGCGCATCTGACTGCGAACAAAACAGGCTGACCAATCCGGCGACGCTGTGTGCCCCTGAACGGCGGAGATTGGCTTTGTGCGAACAAATCGACGTGTCGAGGAAGGCAGTCTGAGCCCGCTTTCGCGCTTGGAACGGCCCAAACGGGCAAGTCTGCCGTTTTTCCCGCGTTCGCTGGATTAAGGCCAAGAATTTGGGC
>VFZX01000115.1 GCA_016871015.1 Acidobacteriota bacterium
ATCACCCGCCTACGCAGGTCAATTCCTAAGGCCCTAGCCATTCTCAGTTGGCGGATTCGCGTGGAGCCTCTTTATTATACGTGAAAATGCTATAGACTCCTTCCAGCAACAGTGCGATGCGCGCGCTCCAGATGCCCCGCAACGTCGAGTCCACCGCCTGCCACTGCTTGCGCTCCTCGGCGAGATGGGTCCGGCCCTCGGACGTGATGCGGTAGTACTTGCGCCGCCGGCCGCTGCCGGCGACATCCCACCGCGCAGTGACGTAGCCAAGCCGCTCAAGCCGGTGGAGAACCGGGTAGAGCATCCCGTCGGTCCACTCCAGGCGCCCTCCGGACAATTCGCGGACGCGCTGGAGAATGGCGTAGCCGTAGCTGTCCGCTTCGGCCAGGATGACAGCACAAGGGGCGTCGAGGACGCGGCGATCAGGTCCTTGTTGAACGTCACGGTGCCGGGTCCCGAGGAACCCTGGCACTATTATGCATTGCAGTGCTAGGTATGTCAACCTCAAAATTCAGCGGCTGCCTTCGGAGTACCACCGCCGGACCACGTCCATCGCGGGCTTACCCCAGGGAGTCATCGAGTTGTTCTCCGGACCCCCGTATCCATTGGTCCCCACCTTCCACCAGTAGACGCCGTGGAACCAGTCCTTCCTGTAGAATCCGGCGAGCAGCGCCTCGTAGCATCGCGCCTGCTCCTCGAGTGATAGCGGCTTATCGGTCTCATCCTCCCACGGCGCGCGATGCGCATTCTCGACAGCCGAGAATCCCGCCTCGGTGAAAATCACGGGCTTGGGGAAGCGGCGCCGCACGGCTTCGACCTTGGCGAGCAGCGCCGTGGTCGAGTAGTCATCCGGCAGCGGATAGTAGTTGTCGAGCCCGATGTAGTCGAGCGCGTCCCAGAAGGCGATGGACTCGAACTCCTCGCCGTGGTTGGCCGCATACACTAGCGGACCCGGGTACACTTCCCGGACCTTGGCGATGATCCCCCGCCAGCGCTTTTCGTCCTTGGCCAGGTGCCCGTACTCGACACCGACGCAGAACAGGTCCGCGTGAATCGTGGCGGCGAACCGGGCATGGTGCACGATGAACATCTCATACTGTTCGAACCACGCCGTGCGGTCTGAATCCGACTGGATGGATGCCGGCGGAATCCGCCAGATGTGTGGCTTGAGCATCACCTTCATCCCCATCTGGTGCGCCAGCCGGGCGAGCGCCGCCATGCCGTCTTCGCTTTCCCAAGTCCCGCGGGGACTCACGGTGATGCGCACCGGATTCCTCCTGCCCCATCCAAACGGGATCAGAGCAATCGCGTTGACACCGAACGCCGGAAGCTGCGCCAGCATCCGCTGCGCTTCGCCGTCGTGATAGCCGACACCGCGCTCGGCCGTGAAGCTGACGCCGCGCTGGAAGAACAGCCGCGGATAGTCCGCGTGTTCCCGCTGGCACGATGCTCCCAGCACAAGCAGCAGAACGGTGGCGCGCGGTGGGGACACTCGCGTATCTTACCCCACCGGTCCGGGGGCAAACTCGGCGCTACAATAGGGAGGTTTTATGCGGTTCGAGCGACAACGACTTGCTGTGTGCTTCCTGCTGGCGCTGGCGGCGGCCGGATGCAAGAGGGGCGCGCCCGCCAACGTCGCCGCCGAGGTGAACAGCCGCTCCATCACGTTTGAGCAGCTCGAAAAGCAGTACAAGCTGCAGTTCCCCAATCCCAGTCCGGAGGTGAGCGAGGACCAGACCGGAGTCCAGAAGCTCGAAGTCCTGCGCAGCATGATTGACAACGAGATCATGATGCAGCGCGCCGAGAAGCTGAGCCTGGTGGCGCCGGATTCCGACGTCGAAGCCAAGTTCAACGACATCCGCGCGCCGTACACGCAGGAGGAATTCCAGAAGCAGCTCGACGCCCGCAAGATCACGGCCGAGGAGTTCAAGGCACAGTTAAAGCGCGATCTGTCGATCCAGAAGCTGTTCAACAAGGAAATCACGTCGCACATCAATATTACCGACAAGGACGTCGCCGATTTCTATAACGCCAACAAGGGGAGCTTCAATCTGCCTGAGCCGCAGATCCACATGGCGCAGGTCCTGGTGACCCCGCGCCCCGATCCCAATGTGCGGAATCTGCGCAGCGACAAGGCGCAGAATGACGACCAGGCGGCGAAGAAAATCCAGATGATCGAGGCGCGGCTCAAGCAGGGCGAGGACTTCGCCATGATCGCGCAGAATTTTTCCGAGGATCCCAACTCGGCGCCCAACGGCGGCGACATGGGCTTTATCGGGGAGTCCTCGCTTGAACAGGCGCACGCCGATCTGCGCAAGCTGGTGACGGCATTGCGGCCCGGCCAGCTTTCGCCGGTTATCCGGACGCCGGAAGGATACCGGATCCTCAAGATCGTTTCCAAGGAGCCCGCCGGACAGCGCCAGTTGAATGATCCGCGGGTGCAGCAGACCATCCGCGAGACACTGCTCAACCGCAAGGATCAGCTTCTCAAGGCGGTCTACTATGAGATCGCGCGCAACGAAGCGCAGGTGCAGAACTACTACGCGCTCGCCCAGTTCGGCAAGTACTCGGGAGGAGGCAAATAGGCTTGTACGGATTCGTACAACCTTCGCGCCGCAGACCCCAGATTGATGTTCGGGCCGAGCTGGAGGCCTACCGTGTGCGCCTCGGCCAGGCGGTCCGGCGCTCGTCGGATTCGCTGCTCGGCATGCAGACTCCGGACGGATACTGGTGTGGCGACCTGACCGCCGACGTGTCGCTGGAAGCCGACTACGTGCTGCTGCAACTTTGGCTGCACCAGCCAGAGGGCGCGGTTTGGGATCCGCCCTCGCGCGGCGTGATCCGCAAGTGCTGCAACGCGATTCTTGACCGGCAGCTTCCCGAAGGCGGATGGGCGTTGTATCCCGGCGCAGGCGCCGACATCAACCTGACGGTGAAGGCCTACACAGCGCTGAAGCTGTGCGGGTGGGACCCGGAATCGGAACCGATGGCCAAAGCGCGTTCCGCGGCGCTCGCCCTGGGTGGGGTGGGCAACTGCAACAGCTACACGCGCATCAACCTGAGTCTGTTCGGGCTGTTTCCCCAGAAGCACGTGCCGACAGTGCCTCCCGAAATCGTACTGCTGCCGGGCAACATCCTCTACGAGATGTCCTCATGGACGCGGGCGATCGTTGTCCCGCTGTCGATCGTGCAGGCGGCCGGACGTGAGCGCCGCACGCCCGACGGCTTCAACATCGACGAATTGATCTTCCAGGGACGCCGCATGTCCACGAACCGCGAAGGTATCGCGTTCCTGTTCCACCATGTCGACCGCCTGGTCAAGATCTGGGACAAGCGCGGGCTCAAGAATCTGCGCGCCACGGCGTTACGGGAGGCCGAGCGCTGGATGCTCGAGCGCACGCGGTACACCGATGGTCTCGGCGCGATCTACCCGTCCATGGTGTACATGATCATGGCGCTTGAATCGCTTGGGTATCCGGACGATCACCCCGACTTGATCGAGGCGATCCGCCATCTCGACAGTTTGATTGTCGAGCGCGGGTCCCGGTTCTTTTTTCAGCCTTGTGTCTCACCGGTATGGGACACTGCCATCGCGGCGTTCGCGTTGGGTGAGGCGGGCCAGGGGGATTCGGAGCGGATGCGGAAGACCGCGGACTGGCTCATTTCGAAAGAAGTCCGGAGGCGGGGCGACTGGTCAGTGAAACGGCCGAATCTGGAGCCTTCGGGCTGGGCGTTCGAGTTCGCCAATGAGTACTATCCGGACATCGACGACACGGCGATGGTTCTGCTTGCCTTCCTTCACGCCAAGGCGTCGGATCCGGCGCGGCAGCAGCGCGTGGTCCGGCGCGCGGTGAACTGGCTGCTTGGCATGCAATCCAAGGATGGCGGCTGGGCGGCTTTCGATGTCGATAATGATTGGCAGATCTTGAACCGCCTGCCGTTCGCCGACCACAATGCGATGCTCGATCCGACTTGTCCCGATATCACGGGCCGCGTTCTTGAGGCTCTGATCCGGACCGGCCTGCCGCCGGACCACGAAGCAGCGCGGAACGCGGTGCGCTACCTTCTCGGGTCGCAGGAAAACGACGGAAACTGGTACGGCCGGTGGGGTGTGAACTACGTGTATGGCACATTCCTGGCACTGCGCGGATTGAATGCCGCGGGGCAACTGGTTCCCGCGCGGGGATCAATCCAAAGAGCTGCGAATTGGCTTCGCGCGGTGCAGAATCGCGACGGCGGATGGGGAGAAAGCTGCGCCGGATATCTGCGGAATCACTTCGTACCGGCTCCCAGCACGCCATCGCAGACCGCGTGGGCGCTGCTCGGCCTGGTGGCGGCGGGAGAGGCAGGCTCGGGCACGGTGCGCCGCGGCGTCGAGTTCCTCCTTCAGACACAGCTTCCCGAAGGCGGGTGGAACGAGGATCTCGCGACGGGGACGGGGTTCCCCAACGTGTTCTACTTGAGCTACCACCTCTACCGCCACTATTTCCCGCTGATGGCGCTAGCGGCTTGTGGACGGAGTTGAAGTCCCTCCGTCACTGGTGCGCGAGCATGTAGGCTGACGTGTCGTAGTAGGACTGGAACATCGAGACCTTTCCGTCCCGCACCCGGAACAGCATGGCCCACTCGGTGTCCACCGCTTTGCCGGAGGAGGTCGTGCAGGCTTCGTACCCGAGCGCAACCACACTGTCGCCCTTGGCGAAGAATTCGCGGGGCTCGAAGCGGGTGATGTTCTCGGAAGCGGCCAGGCGGCGGAAGAATTCGGAGGCGCCTTCGGGGCCGCTGTAGACGCCGGCGTTCGGGATGCCGTTCCCGGGCGCGATCCAGCGGCAGTCAGGCGTGAGCCGGTCAAGAATATAGGGGATGTCTCCGCGGCCGAACGCCGCAAACAAGTCTTGGATGAGTTCAGTTGGTGTCATGGGTGTTTCCTTTCAGAAGACTGTACGTGCGGACCTGCCGGTTGGATCTCTCCGCACCAGGACTAGCTGCTAAACTGGCAGTTTCCCAATTTCCAACAGGAGAATCGCGTTGCGAGTAGGAATCATCGGGACGGGGGCCATTTCGAATCTGCATGCTCTCGCCTACCAGCGGATTGGCTACGAAGTGGTGTGCTGCACCGACATCTATGAGCCCGCTGGCCGCAAGTTCGCCGACGCCAACGGCTGCGAGTTCGTCAAGACCTACGAAGAGGTCTGCCGCCATCCCAAAGTCGACTACGTGGACGTGTGCACCTTCCCGGACTTCCGGCTCCAGCCCATCGAGATCTGCGCGGAATCGAAGAAGCACATCCAGGTCCAGAAACCGATTTCGACGAATCTCGAAACCGCGGCGAAGATGATTGCGGCCGCCAGGAACGCCGGCATCACGCTCGGCGTCGTGAGCCAGCACCGGTTCGACGATTCGAGCATCTTCCTGGTCAAGGCGCTCAGGGACGGCCGCCTCGGCAAGATCCTCCAGGCCGACGCCTACGTGAAGTGGTACCGCACGCCCGCCTATTATTCGCGGCCGATCAAGGGAAGCTGGGACGTGGAAGGCGGCGGAGCGCTCATTAACCAGGCGGTCCATCAGGTGGACGTGCTGCTTTGGCTCATCGGACCGGTGAAAGAGGTGTTCGGACTGTGGCAGTTGGGCGCGCTGCATTCGATCCAGTCGGAAGACGTGGTCACCGCGATGTTCCGCTACGCCAACGGCGCGCAGGGCGTCATCCAGGCGTCCACCGCGTTCTGGCCTGGATACTCGGAGCGCATCGAGATCCATGGAACCAGGGGCACGGCGGTGCTCACCGGGGACAAGCTCACCTGCTGGGACGTGCAGGACGATGAGGGAGAACCCGCGCCGGTTGAGAGCGAAGTGAAGTCCGGGGCATCGGATCCGATGGCGATCCCCACTCTCCCGCTCGAGCGCCAGTTCCTGGACTTCGGCCGCGCGATTTCGACCGGTACGCCCCCGCTCATCACCGGCGAGGAAGGATACCGCGCACTGGAATTCGTCCTGTCGGTCTACAAGTCGTGCCGGGAAGGGCAGAAGGTTGTCCTCGGCTAGCTGGAAGCTTCGGGTTCCCGCGTCGAGCGCGAACCTGGGTCCTGGCTTTGACGCATTGGGGCTGGCGCTGGCAGCGTATCTCGACTGCCGGTTCAAGCGGGCCGGTGCTCTGCGAATTTCAGTCCGTGGAAGGGATGCCGCCGTAATCTCATGCGGTCCCGACAACTTGATTTGGAAGACGGCGCTCCGGGTCGCCGAAGATTGCAAGGATACTCTGCCTCCAGTCGATCTCGAAATCGACAATGGAATTCCGCTTGGCAAGGGTCTGGGATCGAGCGCTGCGGCGCTGACCGCTGGTGTAGTGATCGCCGACACACTGCTCGGCTTGAACTGGAAGCCGATGCGGATTCTCAGCGAAGCCGCGCACATCGAAGGACATCCCGACAACGTGGCCGCATGCGTTCTCGGCTCGGTGGTAGCGAGCGCGATCGACTCGAGCGGTCAGGCCCGCGCGGTCAAGGTCCGGATGCCGGAGCGGTTCCGTGTCGCCGTCGTGGTCCCGGACTTTGCGTTGCCGACCAAGGAGGCGCGCGCCGTCCTGCCCGATAGCTACACCAAGCAGCAGGCGGTGTTCAACGTGCAGCGGTCGGCGCTGCTCATGGCGGCGCTGGCTTCCGGCGATACCGCGGCGTTCCCTACGGCGCTCGAGGATCGCATGCATCAACCCTATCGCGCCCGCTTGGTGCCCGGCCTCGATGAGATCTTGCGCCTGCGCGCACCGGGGCTGCTTGGATGTACGTTGAGCGGAGCCGGACCTTCCGTCCTTGTGTGGTTCGAGCGCGGATGCGAGCCGGTGTGCGAATTGGTGCGGCAGATCTTCGCGGTGCACGGGCGGACGTCCGAAGTCCTGCTCACGGAAATCGACGGGGACGGCTATTCGATCGAGGAGGAATCCTGATGCCCGAAATTGGGAAGAAGACACTGACGGAACTGGGGCTGCCTTACGGTGATCCAGCCGGTGTGCTGGTGTCGGACAAGCGGTTCCCGGATGGCGGCCAGTACCGGATCGAGATCCCGTCCACGGAGGGGCCGCGCGCGCTGCAGACCGTGATCGAGGAAGCGGCCAGGCGGCGGGTCCCCGTACACCGTGTATCCCAGGGCAGCGGCGTGATGCTGATGACCGACGACGAGATCGTCGAGATGATGTCGATCGGCCGTGAGCACCGAATGGAAGTGAATCTGTTCGTCGGTCCCCGTGCGACTTTCGATGTCGGCGCGCAGGTGTTTTCGGCCGCGGGCAAAACTCTGGGCTTGAGCCTGCGCGGAGCCGACCAACTCCGGTTCGCGCTCGAAGATGTCGCCCGCGGATGCCGGCTCGGCATGCGCAGCATCCTGGTATCCGACATCGGCAGCCTCCAGGTGGTTGCGAAGATGCGTGAGACGGGCGAGCTTCCCCCGAACCTGATCATCAAGACTTCGGTGATGATGGCCCCCTGTAATCCGGCGAGCGCCAAGCTGATCGAGGACCTGGGCGCGGATACGATCAACATCCCGTCGGATCTCACCATCCCGCAGATCGCCGCGATCCGGACGGCGCTCACCAAGCCGATCGACTTCTACATCGAGGCGCCGGACAACATCGGCGGGTTCATCCGCTACTACGAGATCCCGGACATCATCCGCGTGGCCGCGCCCGTGTACTTGAAGTTCGGACTGCGCAACTCGCCCGACATCTATCCCTGCGGCACGCACATCGAAAACACCGCGCTGGCGCTTTCGCGCGAGCGGGTCCGGCGGGCGCAGATCGCGATGGAGATGATCCGCCGCGCCGCCGCGGACGCTGTCATGTCGCCGCTGGGCGCGCCGGACCTGGGCATCCCAGAGTAGAATTCAACTATGAACTGGCGCTGGGTTCCGGCGGCCGCTCTGCTGTTGTTCCAAATGGGCGCGATTCTGTACGCGCGCACGGTGCCGTCCCGCTACTTCTGCTGGGCGCCGTTCGACATGCAGACCGAGTACACGGCCGACGTTACGGTGAACGGACGCGAGCTAACCGCGCGCGAGATCCAGCAGCGCTACCGGCGTCCGAAGAAGGGCGTCGACAACCGCAGTGTCCAGCACGTGATCGATATGTTCGAGCAGACCGAGCGCCGCTACCACGGGGGCGACGACACGCGCATCACGCTGCGCTACCGGGTCAACGGACACCGGCCGGGAGAGTGGCAATGGCCGCCGCGGTAGCCGCTTCATGGAATCCGTTGCGGATGAGCGGAACGCCTCTGCCCATCCCCGTGCTGTTGCTCGCCAAGCTGGTGGCGCTGTCGCTACTGCTCACCAATCACCAGCGGCTGCTGCCGGATCCGTTTCTGCCGTTCATCCCCATTGATGCGCTCGCGTTCTCGAAGGCATTCCAATGGACAATGAAAGCCGTGTTCATCGCCGCGGCGATCGCACTACTGTTCAACCGCGCGGTCCGGTTGAGCGCGCTCGTGCTCGGATCCACGATCCTGCTCGCGGTGGTCTCGTCGAAAGCCTATTACGGCAACAACAAGACGATGTGCGGCATCGCGCTGGTGCTGGCTGGACTTTGGGAACCGAAGCTCGGCACGGCGTTCCTGCGTTTGCAGTTCGCGCTCGTCTACTTCGGCGCCGGACTCAACAAGCTGCTCGACCCGGACTGGCAGACCGGCCAGTTCTTCCATCACTGGGCCGGATCGCGCCTGCAGCAGCCCGTGTACCTGACGCTCTCGCCTCTGCTCCCGGACCTCGCCCTCGCCAAGCTGTTCTGCTACTCGACCATCGCGATCGAGCTGGCCTTGGCGGTGATGCTCCTCTACCGGCCTGCTCTGCCATGGGCGCTATGGCTCAACGTGCTGTTCCAGGCGAGCCTGCTCGAATTCACCGGCACCACCTTCACCATGTTCTTCTACGTCATGGAGGCGATGGTGCTGGCCTTCGTCACCTGGCCGCGCGAACTATTGGTCCTGTTTGACGGCGACTGCGGGATCTGCAACGACATCCGGCGCTGGTGGGGACGCATGGATTTCGATCGCGTCTCCGACTGGCAGCCTTTCCAGCGCGGCGCGGGGGACCGTTTCGGAATCGCCCGCGAGGCGCTCGAACAGCGCGTCCATGTTGCCGTTGATGGCCGCATCTACGCCGGATTCCGAGCCTGCAAGATGGTGCTGCTGTACAACCCGGCGATGTACCTGGTGCTCGCAGCGCTGATCGCGTTGCCCCCGGAAAGCTGGCGGACATGGCGCCGCCTGCTCGTCGCGGGCGTCATGGCGTTCTTCTTCCCCGCGTTCAATTTCGTGGGAGAACTCGTCTACAACTGGGTGGCGCGGAACCGCTACCGGTTTTCAAACCAGGGCGCCTGCACAGTGGATATCAGCCGCGGGACTCAATCCCGCTGATCAACAGCGCGAGCAGCGCCGCCCGATCCGCGATCCGGTCCGTGAGGATGCTCTCGTGCATCGCGTGCGCTCCTTCGCCCACGCCGCCCAGTCCGTCGAGTGTTGGAATGCCCAAGCCCGCGGTGAAGTTGCCGTCGGATCCGCCGCCTGTCGACGATTCCTCGACCTTCAAACCGAGCTCGCCACCGAGCTTGTGCGCCAGCTTGTACAGCCTGGCGACCCCCGGGGTCCGCTCCATCGGTGGACGGTTCAGGTGGCAAACCGCCTCCACGGTACAGCGCTTGTCGGCGGCGCGCAGCTTCTTCAACCGCGCTTGCAGCTTGACGAAATCGGTTAGCCGTGGAACGCGGAAATCGATCTGCGCCACCGCGTGATCGGGCACCACGTTGGTGCGCGTGCCACCC
Source organism: Acidobacteriota bacterium (assembly GCA_016871015.1). Taxonomy (GTDB): domain Bacteria; phylum Acidobacteriota; class Terriglobia; order Bryobacterales; family Bryobacteraceae; genus SYLY01. The sequence continues at coordinate 9,803 of VFZX01000115.1, forward strand.
TGGATCACGCCCGTGTTCACGGTGACGCCGCGTTCCAGATCCGTGAACGTGGCGATCTGCCCGATCTGGTGGGCAAGCTCGACGATCGCGTTGGCGCCCGCTGCGAAGTCCACGCCCGCGTGTGAGGAGATCCCGCGCACGTGCACCTCGAACCCTCCGACGCCCTTCCGCGCAGTCTTGAGCTTGCCCGCAAGTCCCGTGCCCGGCTCGAGCACCAGAACCGCGTTGCTGCCGAGCGCCTGCGACTCGGTCAGCTCGCGCGAAGAGTGGCTGCCCACCTCTTCGTCCGACACGATCAGCAGCGACACCTTGCCCCGCACGGGAATGTCCAGCTCGCGCAGGGCACGGACGGCGAAGGCAAAGAACGCGAGCCCGCTTTTCATGTCAAGCACGCCGGGACCCCACAGGCGTCCGTTTTCCTCGCGCCAAGGCATGGCGGCGAGCGTCCCCATCGGCCACACCGTGTCGCTGTGTCCAAGCCCGAGAATCCGGCCGGACTTCCGCTTCGGCCCCGGAACTTTGAACTCGCACAGCAGGTGGCGGCCCGATCCGCCGCCTCCTCCGAACGTCTTGCAGGACGCAATATCGCTCACCGAATCGGCGAACAGCTCCACGAAACGGTTGATGGCGGCGTCGTCGTCACTGGGCGACTCGCACTCGACAAGGCGGCGCAGGAACGCGGTGATCGCGGTCCGCTGCCCCTCCATGTGCTCAAGGACTCGATGCATCGCCTGTTATAATAGCGGGTTCGCAATGAGTATCATGGACGTTCCAACGATCCAGATGTATCTGCCGCACCGGTACCCGATGCTGCTGGTGGACCGCATCGTCGAGATCTCGCCCGAGCGCATCGTGGGGATCAAGAATGTGACGCGCAACGAGTGGTTTTTCGATGGCCACTTCCCGGATATCCCGGTGATGCCGGGTGTCCTGATCGTCGAGGCGATGGCCCAGTGCGCGGGAACATTGGTGCTGAAATATGTTCCCGACCGCGAAAAGAAGATGGTGCTCCTGATTTCGATCAAGGAGGCCAAGTTCCGCAGGCAGGTGATTCCCGGCGACCAGCTCCGGCTGGAAATGCTGGTGATCAAGCGGAAGGAAACGCTGGCCATCATGGGCGGCAAAGCCACCGTCGACGGTGTCGTGGTGGCCGAAGCCGAGTTGATGTGCAAACTGGCCGACAAGCCGGAAAAGGAGCCCCCGGCCGCAAGCTGACCGATGCCGATCCATCACTCCGCGATCGTCGATCCTCAAGCGCGAGTCGATGGGACCGCCGAGATCGGGCCGTATTGCATCATCGGGCCGGAGGTTGAGATCGGTCCCCGCACGCGCCTCATGGCGCACGTCTACGTCGAGGGTCCCACCTGGATCGGCGCGGACAACCTGTTCTATCCGTTCTCATCGATCGGCCCCGCGTCGCAGGATCAAAAGTACCAGGGGGAGCGGGCCGAGACCCGGATCGGCAACGGCAACAACATCCGTGAGTACGTGACGATCCACCGCGGGACCGCGGGCGGCGGCGCGCTGACCAGCGTCGGCGACGGCAACCTGTTGATGGCCTACGTCCACGTGGCGCACGATTGCCGCGTGGGCCACTCGACGGTGCTCGCCAACGGCGTGACGCTCGGCGGACACGTGACCGTGGACGACTTCGCGCGGATCGGGGCGTTCAGCGGAGTCCACCAGTTCTGCCGGATCGGATGCCATGCGATGATTGGCGGCTACTGCGTCATCACCCAGGATGTCGTGCCCTATTCGCTGTGTTCGAGCGAGCGCGAAGTGAAGGGATACGGCGCGAACCGGGTCGGGCTCGAGCGCCGGGGATTCTCGCCCGAAGCCGTCCAGGCGCTGCACAAAGCTTTCCGGCTGCTCGGCTCGCGCGAGCTGAACACGCGGCAGGCGATCGAGCGGATCCGCGCTGAAGTTCCGCCGTGCGGCGAGATTGAGCAGGTGATCCGGTTCATCGAGTCCTCCGAACGCGGTGTGATCAAATGAGCCAGCGCTATGGAATGATCGCTGGTAGCGGCCGGTTCCCGGTACTGGCTCTTGAACAGGCACGGGCGCTGGGCCACGAAGTCGTCGTCATCGCCGTGAAAGGAGAAGCCGGGCCCGAGGTCGAGCCGCTCGCCTCGGGCTGCCACTGGCTCACCGTGGCGCAGTTGGGCAAGCTGATCGACACCCTGCACAAGGAAGGGGTCAACGAAGTGGTGCTCGCCGGACAGGTGAAACACGTGAACCTGTTTTCGGGCATGGTCCCCGATATGCGAATGGCGAAGATGCTGATGTCTCTGCCGGCGCGCAACACCGACGCCCTGATCGGAGGCGTCATCGCCGAGCTGAACAAGGAAGGCATCCGCGTGATGGATTCCACCGGTCTGCTGAAGCCGCTGCTTGCCGAAGAGGGCGTGCTCACGCGCCGGAAGCCCACCAAGGACGAGGAGAAGGAAGCCCGCTACGGACGCCAGATCGCCGCGGCGCTTTCCGGTTACGACATCGGGCAAAGCGTCGCGGTTTCAGAGCGCGCCTGCGTCGCGGTGGAAGCGATGGAAGGAACGGACGCCATGCTGCGCCGAGCGGCCAGCCTGGTGAACGGCGCCCGGCTCACGCTCGCCAAGGGATCGCGCCGCCGCCAGAGTCTGCAATTCGACGTGCCTGTCGCCGGGCCCCGCACCATCGGCACGATGCGCGAGACCAACACCAGCATCCTCGCCGTGGACGCCGGCCGGACCCTGCTGCTCGACCGCGCCGAGTTCCTGTCCGCCGCCGACCAGGCCGGAATCTGCATCGTTGCCTGGCAGCCTGAGGAGGGCGCATGAGCAGGATCCGGATGGCGGTGGTCGGAGCGGGTGCGTTCGGCCAAAATCACGTCCGCGTGATCCGCGAATCGCAGCGCGCGGAACTCGTCGAGGTGGTGGACTCGATCCCGGGCCGCGCCGATTCAACTGACTGGCGCGGACTCGCCGGACGCGTGGACGCCGCGGTGATCGCAACCCCCACAGTCACCCACTCGGAGATCGGCTGTGGACTGCTCGACGCCGGTATCCACGTGCTGGTCGAAAAACCGATGGCGCATGACCTCGGCACCGCGCAAGCGCTGATCGCGGCCGCTGAGTCCGCTGGCCGCGTGCTAGCCGTGGGACACCTCGAACGCTGCAATCCGGCGGTGCAGGCCATCCGGGGCATCGTCACGCTGCCGCTGTTCTTCGAGATCCACCGCATGAACCTTTTCGCACCCCGCAGCCTGGATGTCGACGTGGTGCTCGACCTGATGATCCACGACATCGACATCGTGCTGGCGCTGACGGCCTCCCGCCCCAGCGAAGTGCGCGCCGCGGGCATCCGGATCCTGTCCGGTAAGGTGGACATTGCCAACGTGCGGCTCGCGTTCCCCGGCGGCTGCGTGGCGAATCTCACCGCCAGCCGCGTTTCCACCGAGAAGGTCCGGAAACTCAGACTGTTCCAGCCGCATCAATACATATCGGTCGACTACGCGCGCCAGGACGGTGTCGCCATCTCGGTGAACGAAGCCCGGCAGGTGAATTTCCAGCCGCTGAAGATCACCAAGCGCGAACCCCTGGCGGCGCAGCTTGATTCGTTCCTGGACGCCGTTGAGGGCCGCGCGGCGCCGCTGGTTTCCGGTGTTGAAGCGCTGGCGGCGCTATCGGTGTCCCTGGACATTCTTGATAAGATCGAGGAGCATGCGGCCATCGTGAATCAAACGCTGGCACAGGGGTATGGAACCGGGCCTTCGGCTGTTACAAACTGACGCGCAACCGCTGGAGCGGCCTCGCGCGGCGGCGTCCGCCATCGCCTCGGTGCTGTTCCATGTGTTGTTGGGCGTGCTCGTTGTAGCGGTTCCTTGGGGTCCGGCGATCGTCCCGATGCGCGATCTGCCCGCAGCCCAACGCGTTACCCCGCTCATCGCGATCCCGCGCGAGTTGACGCAGACCGCGCCGAACCGCGCCAAGGTGAGCCAGGAGGTGAACCTGTCGTCGCTGCTCACGCCTCCCACTGAAGTCCAGCGGCCAGCCCAGCCCGCGGCGTTGAACCCGGCGTCGCGCCCGCGCCAGGTCCCCATTCCACCCGCGCCCGTGCAGGCGGCGCAGCAGCCGGTGATGGAAGCGCCGAGGGTGGAAGGCCGCGGCACCGACGTGTCCGAATTGGCGCGAAACGTGCCCGGACTGGGGAATCCGCAGATCGCTCCTCCGCCCCCTCAGATCCAGACCGAAGAAAAGCCCAAGCTCGCCTTCGAAAAGCCCGGCGGGATCACCCGGTCGCCCAACACCGGCGCCGCGCCCGGACGCGTGCCTTTGCCCGCGCGTGCATCGGTCGACGAAGCCACCCGCGCTGTCGCCCGCGCTGGCGGCGGCGGACTCGTCGTCGGCGACCTGGGCGAAGGTGTCGGTGGGATCGGCGAGGCGCTCCGCAATCCCAACTCGCCGACGCGGAACGCAAGCGCGCTTGAGCTGATGAGCGATCCGCAGGGGGTCGACTTCAAGCCTTACTTGATCCGGATCCTGTCGTCGGTGCGGCGCAACTGGCTGGCGGTGTATCCGGAAAGCGCGCGGCTGGGGCGCCAGGGGCGGGTGCTCATCCAATTCGCCATTGACAAGGACGGCGCGGTGCCGAAGCTCGTCATCTCGGGCGCCAGCGGGACGGATGCGCTCGACCGCGCGGCGGTCGCTGGCATTAGCGCGTCGAATCCGTTCCCTCCGCTGCCGGATGAGTTCAAGGGCCAGCAGATCCGGCTGCAGTTCACCTTCCTCTACAACGTTGCGCGATGACTACTTCGAGGTTCAAGCAGGCGTTGGCGGTCTATCTGGCGCTGGGACTGGCCGGATTCACCGTGGACGACATCCGGCTGCAGCAGGTCCTGTGGGTTTTTCTGGCGGGGCTGGGGTTGCGGTCCTACGTGGCTTGGCTGAGGGAGAAGCAGATCAAGGAAGATTCCTCGCCCTGCGGCAAGTAGCCGGATCCGTGAGAGCGGTGCACTGTAGGTCGAAAGCGCCCGGTGTGAGCACGTGAAAGTTGTGCCATAAAGAACGCTTCCCGCCGAGTCTACCGATAGCGAGTGAGAGTTGAGTCTTGAGCGCAAACGAGTTGGATTGGTCATCCGGGCCGGCGTCGGTTTCCCAGCCGCTGCTCGAAAGACCGCTCGACGAGGCCGTCGCCGAGTTGTACGCCCGGCTGCGCCTCCCCGTGTATGGGTACGTCTTTGCCACTACCGGCTGCCGCCATGAGGCGGAGGACGTCACTCAGGAAGTGTTCTTCCGCCTTTACCTCGAACTTCGGCGCGGCGGCCGCATCGGCAATCTCCGGTCCTGGATCTTCTCAGTAGCACATAACCTTGCCATGTCGGCGCATTCACGCGAAGCGCGCCAACGCTCCGCCGAAGCTTTGCAGTTTTCCGGACGCCTGGGCGCCGATCCCGAGGATTTGCTGTTGAGCGCTGAACGCGACCGCAAGATGGCGTTCGCGCTCAAACGGCTGTCGGCGAGGGAGCGGCAATGTATCGAGTTGCGGGCCGAAGGCTTACGCTACCGCGAAATTGCCGCCGTGCTGCAGGTCAGCGTGCCGGCCGTGCAAAGCTTCCTGGCCAGGGCCATCGAGAAACTCAAGGAGGACGCGTGAGCCGGTTCGTTCGATCGCTGGAGGAAGCGTTGCGCAAGGACCGCCATGCTTCGGGGCAGGAGATCCTGAGCTACCTCGACGGCGAACTCTCCCCCAGGCAGATGGACTGGGTCAGGCGGCACTTGGTGAATTGCTGGAGTTGCCGCGCGGCAGCCGAAAAGGTTGGGCAAACCGTGGCGGGCTTCGTCGAATTCCGCCTGCGGTCGCTTGAAGCTGTCAACGTTGAATGGCCGCCGCTTGAGCCCCGGCTCCGCCAAGCCCCCGAAGTTCGCCCGCCAAAGTGGCGCTCCCTCCTCTTATCGGTGGGAGCCGCCGGGTGCCTTGCGCTCGCCATCGTTGTCCTCCCGACCGGTTCCTCGCCGGTTTCGGCATCCACCATTTTGGAAAGCGCGCGCCGCGTCGAGCGGGCCGGAACGGCCACCGGTTCAGTGAGCTACCGCAAGTTGACCGTTCTGCGTGTTGATGGCGCGCACGCGGCGCAAAAGGCGACTTTCGAAGTCTGGGCCGACGGACGCACCACGAAAGTCCGTCATTCGGGTGCACAGCCGCTGTTCGACGAGATGCAAGCGGTACTTGCAGCCAACCAGCGGCGCGAACCCCCGCTTTCGGCTGGCGCGTTCGAGGAATGGCGTAAGAACCTCAGACAGAAGACCGAATCCGTCGCTACCAGCCGCGTCGCGGGCGACGACGTGTTCCTGGTGACGACCAAGGCCGAAGGCCCCCTCGCTACCCACCGGATACGCGAGGACCGGATCGCGATCCGGCGCGCCGACTGGCGCCCAGTGGCCGAGCGCATGGCCGTCGAAGGCGAAGGCCGCGTCTTTGAGTTCGAGGCGGTGGAGCAACGGCTCGTGGACCGTGCCGCTGCGTTCGGCGTGGAGGGCGCCCCGCCGCCGCCAGCATCGAAGACCGCGCCTGTCCCGCGGGCGCTACACACCGGGGAAACTTCTCCCGCCAAGCCCGAGTCCGGGCTGCTGGCGGAGATTTCAGCGCACTACGCCGTCCATAAGACAGGTGCGTGCCTGGATGGTGCCGTCGAGGTGGTCTCGCGCCACGGAGAAGTGACGGTTCGTGGAGTAGTCGGCACAGCGCAGGAAAAATCGGAGCTGGAAGCGGAGCTTTTCCACCTCGAAGGCGTCAAGGCTGACTTGGAAACGGCCGGCTCGCTCGCGTCGGCCGATGCCGGGCTCTTGCCGGCGCCCGGCTCAACTGGCGAAGCCGTGACCGTTCAGCCGCGGCCCTCCGTCTGGAGGGACAGTCTGCGCGACTTCTTCACTGCCAATCCGGAGTTCGGCCCCGCCCGCGAAAGCGAGGCGAAGTTCGCCAATCAGGCGATTTTGCATACCCGCGATCTCCGGCGTCACGCTTGGGCACTCAGGCGGCTCGCGGAGCGTTTTCACGGCGAAGCCGGGCCGGCGCGCAGCGGTCCCGCTCAATGGCTGCTGGAATCGATGCTCCGCGATCACGCCGCCGCGTTGTCCGCCGAAGCGGATAGCCTTCGGCGTCTGCTAGACCCCTTTCTCGCTTTCTTGGAGCCGGGCAACGGACCCGCCGAGCCGCCGGAGCCGTCCCCCTCTTCCTGGGCCGAGGCGGTCTCCCGCGCCTTTTCCAGCCAGCGGGAGATCGAGACGCTCGTTCACGAATTGCTCGGCGACGGCACTGAATCCGGCCCCGGCGCGGCCCCGGCGCAGCGGCTGCGGAACCGATTGGATGCGCTGCGGCAATGCGCCCGTCAAATTGCCGGCCTGAGTTCCCAGGAGGTCGTCCCATGACGAACACCAGCATTCTCCGCCTATGGATAGCAGCCCTTCTCGTGTGGCACGCCACAGTCTACGGCCAAACCCTGACCGGCCAGATCACCGGAATCGTGACCGACTCGAGCGGCGCGATGGTTCCCGAAGTCCGGGTTTCCATCACCAACGTCAACACCGGCGTCGAGCGGGGCGCCGTCTCCGGCAGCCAGGGCTACTACACCGTGCCGCTGCTACCCCCCGGCAAGTACCAAGCGGCGGTTCAGAAAGAGGGATTCCGGCCCATCACCCGTTCCGGCATCACCCTGAACGTGAACCAGGCGCTGAGAATCGACTTTGTGCTCGAGATTGGCGCCGTAAGCGAGTCGGTTTCCATCTCCGCCGTCACTCCTCTCGTCCAGGCCGCCGATGCCACCGTCAATGCTGTCATCGAGAACAAACGCATCGTCGACTTGCCGCTCAACGGACGCAGCGCTTTCTCGCTCGCGGGTCTGGCCCCGGGCGTCAATCCGACGGGCGGCGGCGCCACGCCGCACATCAGCGGCTCGCAAACCAGTACCAGCGAAGTGCAAATCGACGGCGCTGTCGACATTTCACCCGGCGCTATCGGTGGGTTGAACAGGCGCATTTACGAGCCGCAAGTCGACTCGGTTGAAGAGTTCAGCGTCCAAGTCAACGGCCTGGCCGCCGAATACGGCAGGTTCGCCGGCGGCGTGATCAATGTCGTCACCAAATCCGGAACCAATCAGATTCACGGATCGGCGTTTGAATTCCTGCGCAACAGCAAGCTCGACGCCAACAATTTCTTCGCCAACCGCGCCGGACGCGCGAAGTCTTCCTTCAAGCGGAATCAGTTCGGAGGCACGGCCGGCGGGCCCGTTTGGATACCAGGCCTCTACAACGGCCGCGACAAGACCTTCTTCTTCGCCGGTTACGAAAAAACGGTGGCACGAAATCAGGCGGTCTTCACCACAACCGTCCCGGTGGAACCCTGGAAGGCCGGGGACTTTTCCAACTTGCGCACCGCAGGCGGGGCCGCCATCGCCGTCTTCGATCCACTGACCGGCGCCGTGGACCCCGCCAACTCCGCCCGGTTCGTCCGCCAGCCGTTCCAGGGCAACCGCATCCCAACCAGCCGCATGGATCCGGTTGCCGTCAACATGCTCAAATATTTCCCTTCCCCAAACGCCACGCCCGTCAACCCGTTCACGTTCGGCTCGAACTTCGTGGGCAACGGAGTTTCGCCCAGCGCTTCGCACCGCATCGACACTCGCGTTGATCATTATTGGAATTCGAAGTGGCGCACCTTCGCTCGCTTGTCGTGGGGTGCGTCCAACAGCGAGCAATTCAATCCTTTCGGCAGCATCGCGATGCCCGGCGACGGCGGCGGCACCACCATGGGGAACAACGCCAGCGCTACTGTCGATACACAAGTCACCGTCAGCCCCAACGTCATCGTCAACGCCCGCTATAGCGGCGGACGCACACTCAGCGACCGGAATCCCTTCGGTGCGGGCTTCGACATCACCACCATCGGCCTTCCGCAAAACCTCGCGGACTCCGCCAGACGCGACCAAAGCCTACTGCCCAAATTCACCTTCAACGGCGTTGTCACCGATCTTGGCCAGGCCAATACCAGGGCTCTGGAAGGAACGATGGTCCACAGCGCGGTTGCCAACGTGACCATTATCCGCGCCCGCCACACCTTCAAGACTGGCCTCGATTACCGCAAGATGTACATCAACTACGCCCAGTTCGCCTCCCCCGCTGGGCAATTCAACTTTACGCCTGCCTGGACGCAGCAGGAGATCTCCACCGTCAGTGCGGCAGCCGGGTATCCCCTGGCCTCGTTCCTCCTCGGGCTGCCCACCAGCGGCAACGCCAGCCACGGTTACCCTCCGGCGCTCTCATCCCCATACCTGGCCGGCTTTTTTCAGGACGATTGGAGAGTCTCCCGCCGCATTACGCTCAACCTGGGTTTACGCTACGAAATCCAGTTCCCTCGTACCGAGCGCTTCGACCGAATGACCGTCTTCGATCTCAACACTCCCTCCCCCATTGCCGGGAAGGTGCCCGCCAACGCTTGTTTGAATTGCGGTAATCTGCTGGGCTCCATGCGCTTCACGGGCCCCGACAGGCGCACACAGTTTTCCCCGCAGTATTCCGATCTCGGCCCGCGCGCCGGGCTCGCTTTCGCAGTCACCCCAACCACGATCCTGCGCGCCGCCTACGGAATCATGTATCCGCCGTCAAACCTGTCCGCCGGCGGGACGTCCTTCGGAGCCAATGGTTTTGCTGGCGGCACAGGGGCGGTGTTCACGCGCGACAGCTTCCGCACCGTAGAGACATATCTCCGCAATCCCTTTCCCGACGGATTCAATTTCCCCGCCGGCCGCACGGGTGGCGCCGCCACCGACCTCGGTTTCGGCATCGGCGGCAGTGCCTATCCGAGGCTGACCAGTCCGTACGTGCAGCAGTGGAACTTCAACCTGCAGCGAACCCTTCCCGGCTCGATCACCATCGAGGCGGGTTACCTCGGCAGCCGAGGCGTGAACCTGCTCGACGGCGATAGCGATGCGCAGCCGCTCAATCAATTGCACGCATCCTACATGCAACTTGGACCCGAACTCCTTCGGGTGGTGCCGAATCCGTTCTTTGGCGTGATCACGGCGCCCACCAGCCCGCTGAGCGTGCGCAACGTCGAGTATCGCCAACTGCTCCGCCCCTACCCGCAGCAAACCGCGGTCAACGTCACCCGCCAGCCGCTTGCCAATTCCATCTACCACGCCTTCACCTTGCGCCTGGAGCGCCGCTTCTCCCAGGGCCTCAGCTTCCTGTTTTCGTTCACCGGCGGCAAGTCGATCGACGACGGCTCCGCCCTTGCATGGTGGGAAGGCCCCACCGCGCGCACTTTCTTAGACGCCTACAACCGGCGCCTGGAGCGTGGCGTCTCCTCATGGGACGTCTCCCGCCGCGCTGTACTCAGCTACGTGTACGAGCTTCCGTTCGGAAAGCATAAGCGTTTCCTCTCTGCCGCGCCGAAAGGCGTCAATCTGATGGTAACCGGCTGGCAAGTCAACGGGATCGCAACCATGCAAGGCGGCACGCCTCTCATCATTGGCGCGCCTCAAAATAACACCTTCATCTACACTCAAAGCCAGCGCGCTCAAAACAACGGCCGCAGCGCGCTCCTCACCGGCGGAACTCGCGACGAGCGCCTGGCGCGCTGGTTCGATACCAGCGTCTTCTCCCAACCCGCGTCGTTCTCGTTCGGCACCACCGGCCGCACTCTGCCCGACGCGCGCTCTCCCGGCGTTCACGCAAATGACATTTCGTTGTTCAAGAACAACTTCTTCGGGCCCGACGGAAGGCTGAACCTGCAATACCGCTTGGAGATGTTCTCAGCCTTCAACCGGCCGCTCTTCAGCGGCCCCGCGACCTTGGTGGGCAGTCCCGCCTTCGGAACCATTAACGGCGCCGGCGGATCGAGGCAGATCCAGATGGCGCTGAAGCTGCTCTGGTAATCGTCGTTGGTGCGCGCAACTGGCTGGCGGAGTGTCTGGAGAGTAAATGCGCTGGACATTTGTTCATTATCATTGCAATGATTTTGTATGGCAAATCTGGACCACGGTTCGAAACGGATGTCGGAGCGCGACCGGCGCGCGTTCCTGGCTTTGGCGGGTTGTCTGGGAATTGACGAAACCGCAACGGTGCGGCAGTTTGAGCGTGAGGTCGTGCCTGGGCAGAAAATCGTGGACCACCTGTACCTGGTCCGCCGGACAAGCTCGGGATCGCCGGAGGTGGTGCACGTCGAGTCCCTGGCGCGGTGGAAGCCGCGTGAGGTGAACAAGATCATCGAGCGGGCCATGGGAATTTCCTTGGTTCCGAAGCTGGCCACGCTCGACATCCATACCTGGATCATCGTAATGACGGAGAAGGACGCGCCAGCCGCATTTCCACCGGTGTTCACCCGGAAACGCGGTGGACTTCGCTGCTACCTGCGGGTCCACTCCAAGCTGCTCTGGAAGACTTCGGCGAACTGGCTCTTCCGGCTTCAAAGAATCGCGCTGCTGCCGCTGGTGCCGCTGTCCAAGCACACTTGGCGCGACATGGAGAAAGCAGCCGGAATGCTGCGGCAGGAAGGGGACGAGGATCTGATCAGCCAGTTCCTGTCCAACGCCCGTGTGAGTTATTCTGAGGAAGAAGTCAAGAGGATTGAGGAAATGCTTTTCGAACGAGAGACCGTGGAAATCCTGGCGGAGACCAAGGCCGGCAAGAAGCTGGTACGGGACGCGCGCCGCGACGCTACCAAGAAGGGAATGGAGAAAGGGATCGAGAAGGGCATCGAGAAGGGGATTGAGAAGGGGATCGAGAAAGGGATCGAGCAGGGGGTCGGTACGGGCCGCCTGATCGGGATCCGGGATGCGATCCTGCAGATCCTCCAAGACCGGTTTCCCACGCT
>VFZX01000116.1 GCA_016871015.1 Acidobacteriota bacterium
TCCAGCCGGCCGCTCGAGCTCACCACCGCCAGCCTCGGACCCTCAAGCTCAAGGATCAGCCGCCGCAGCGGCTCGGGCATCGGCAGATCATCGATCATCCTGCGGCGGAACTCTTCCTTCTTCGCGCCGTATTGGCTCCAGATGGGATCGAACAGATCGTCCCGGTCCATGATCCGGCACAGCGACCGGATCATGGCGTGATCGGAGATTCCAATGCAGCGCGCGGCGTAGTCTTCCCAGGTCAAGTGGAAACCATAAGGCTCGACCACGCCCCGCCAGCATTCATAGTGCACCGGCTCGCTGTCCACCAGCACGCCATCGAAGTCGAACAGGATGGCGTCGTAAGCGACCGTCAACGGGGAACCTGAATGGAATCGATCATCGCGTCGAACACCGGCTGCGCCGCGCCCAGGTCGCCTTCAGGCGCGATCAACAGCAGATAGAACACGCCGGATGGATGCTCCACGGTGACCAGGACGTCGGCCTCGGTCTGCCCCTGGAACGGCGACGGCGAAGTCATCCGTGTCGCGATCGCCGCGGCGCCCGACTGCAGCCGGAACCCGCGCGAGTTGCCCACGCGGAGATTCTGATCCCGCTGCTGGAACGTCTGGATGAGCGCCTGCGTGTCGTTCTGCAGGTTCGGGCGGCCGCGCGATTGTGAGAGTCCGGCAATAGCGCCGTATCCGATCCCGCCGCCCTGGAACACGCCGGCCGGCGAGGCGATCACGACTTCCTGTGCATTCTGGTCGCCCGCGATCTGCCAGTTCTCCGGGTAGTTGAAAGCCGCGGCCTGGCTGCGGAACTGCCGCAGGCTTTGCGACGGGCGCGCGGAGCGGTAGTCGCCCGGATTGCCGGCGGGCTGGGGACCGGATTGTCCGCCGCCACCCCCCTGCGCTCCAGGCTGGCCTGGCTGCGGCTTGGGCTTCGGCACATCTGGCATCCCCTTGATGATCTCCTTGATGCGTCCGATCTGCCCCGATTCCGCGTCATAGGTCCGCGCCGGCAGCATGAGGATTTCGGCTTGGATGGACTTGACGCGGTTCTCCGGATTCGGATGGCTCGCGAAGAACTCGGTAAGCCTGCCGGAGCGGCCGTTTTCCGCCTGGAGCTTCTCAAAGAAGCGCGCCATTTCGACCGGATTGTAGCCCGCCTCGGCCATCATGCGGGTTCCGAGCAGATCCGAGTCCCGTTCGGCGTTGCGGCCCATCTTGAGCAGCACCGAGTTGGAGCCTAGTCCGATACCCAGTTGCGCGAGCGTCCCGGTGAGGCCGCCATTGCCGATGAGCGCTCCGCCGAGCACCGCTGGGAGCTGAATCAGGTTCGCCTTCGATGCCTGATTGGTGCCGTGCCGCAGTGCGACGTGGGCGATCTCATGGGCAAGCACGGCGGCCACCTGCGAATCGTTGTCGGCGGCAGAGATCAGTCCAGTGTGGGTGAAGGTCGGACCGCCAGGCAGAGCGAATGCGTTGATGCTCTTCTCCTGGACGACTTTGAACGTATAGGGATACTTGTCGGCGAGGGAACTCTTCGCAAGGCGCTCGCCCATGTTCCGCACGAACGCGTTCACTTCCTCGTTCTTGACCACCACGAACTGCTGTTCCACCTGGGCGGCGTATTCACGGCCCATCTGCACATCCTGGTCCTTGCTGAACAGGTTGAACCCGGGCTTCAGATTGCGAGGTTTGGGTTGGTTGTTCTTCTGCTGGGCCAGGGCCAGGACGGCCCCCACGGCCAGTACGAAAACAATGCGTGCGGCTCTCATTCGTTCAGCGCTCCTCCAGTGATTGTACCGTCCGGACGTTAGGATGCAAAGGCAGGGACAAAGATTCCGCTTATACCGTTATAATTATTCAATGACACCCACTGAAAAGATCTGGCACAACGGAAAGTTCATCCGGTGGGAGGATGCCAAGATCCATGTACTGTCGCACGTGGTGAGCTATGGCAGTTCCGTGTTCGAAGGCGTGCGATGCTACGAGACCCCGGCCGGCCCCGCCATCTTCCGCCTGCCGGAACATGCCCGGAGGTTCGTCGACTCCGCCCGGATCTACCGGATCACCGAAGAAATGATCGGCTTCAACGCGGACCAGCTCGGCCAGGCCATGGTCGACCTGGTGGCCGTTAACCGCATGAAATCCTGCTACATCCGCCCCATCATCCTGCGCGGATATGGGGACATCGGCGTGATGCCCCGCAACAATCCCATCGAGACGTTCATCGCCTGCTGGGACTGGGGCAAGTACCTCGGCGCCGAAGCGCTGGCCGAAGGCGTCGACGTCTGCATCTCCAGTTGGAACCGCAACGCCCCCAACACGATGCCGACGCTCTCCAAGGCTGGTGGAAACTACCTCAGCTCCCAGCTCATCCGGATGGAGGCGGACGTGAACGGCTACGCCGAGGGCATCGCGCTCGATGTCCAGGGGTACGTCAGCGAGGGCTCGGGCGAGAACATTTTCGTGATCCGGGACGGCAAAATTTACACGCCGCCGCTCTCGGCCGCGGTGCTTCCGGGGATCACGCGCGACACGCTGGTCACGCTGGCCGGCGACCGCGGAATTCCGGTCATCGAGATCAACATCCCGCGCGAGTCGCTCTACATCGCCGACGAAATCTTCTTCACCGGCACCGCCGCCGAGGTCACCCCGGTCCGCTCGATCGACCGGTATCCGATCGGCCGGGGCCGGCGAGGTCCGATCACGGAAGTGCTCCAAGCCGATTTCTTCGGTGTGGTTCAGGGCACAATACCTGACCGCCACGGGTGGTTGACCCCCGTCCCCGTTTTGGCTGCCGCCTAGCCCCCAAACGAAACGGCGGGCGCCAACCTGCGGTCACCTCCCCCGAGATTACCCGCTGGCTCGCGCCCGCTACGGATCGTTATAGTTGTAGCAGGATCCGCCGGATTGCGCTAGCGCCTAAAGTGTGGAAAAGCTGTTTTTAACAAGAATTGATTTGCTTTAGAATCAATTGGTTGCAGGGATGCTTCTGTGGAAATGTTGTGGATAAAACATGGAACCTAAGAAATGTAGCGGCGTCAACGCCCTGAGTGGCGCCCCCGCGGAGGTCGTCTTCACCACGGCGATCGAGTCGGTGAACCCTCTTCTCACCACCTCAAGCTCGCGGTACCTCTCCCCCGGATGGGTGGACATCCAGGTCAACGGCTTCGCTGGGGCGGACTACTGTTCGCCCGGGACGCCGGTGGACAAGATCGCCCACTCAATTGAGGTCCTGTGGTCGACCGGGGTGACCCGGCTTTTCCCCACCGTCATCACCGGATCGCCCGCCTTCATGGCGGGTGCCATCGCCAACCTGGCCAAGGCCAAGGCTGAACTGCCGCTGCACGGGAAATCGATGGTGGGTTTCCACATCGAGGGCCCCTACATTTCCGCTGAGGACGGACCGCGTGGCGCACACCCGCTTCCGGCGGTGCGTCCGCCCGACACTGACGAGTTCCGCCGCTGGATGGACATTTCCGAGGGCCAGATCAAGCTGATCACCATCGCGCCGGAGTGGCCGGGCGCCTGCGCCTATATCGAGCACGCGGTCCGCCACGGGGTGGTGATGTCGATCGGACACACCAACGCCAACGCCGCGCAGATTGACGACGCGGTGCGCGCCGGCGCCACCATGTCGACGCACCTCGGCAACGGCGCCCACAAGTTCATCCTGCGCCATCCCAACTACATGTGGGACCAGTTGGCCGACGACCGCCTTGCCGCCAGCTTCATCGCCGATGGGATCCACTTGCCCGCGAGTTTCCTCAAGGTGGCTTTGCGCGCCAAGGGGATCGAGCACTCGGTGTTGACCACCGACGCGGTGATGCCTGCCGGATGCAAGCCAGGCATGTACCGCCTTGGTGAAGTGGATGTCGAGTTGCACGAGCCCGGCGACCGGGTGACGCTCGTGGGCCAGGAGCGCCTGGCCGGATCCGCGCTTCGCATGGACACCGGTGTCGGGAATCTGATGAAGCTCGCCGGGCTTCGTCTCAATGAGGCCATCACGATGGCTTCGATCAATCCGGCCCGCTGTGGCCGGATCCCCGCGAATCAGAAGGGGCTCGCCCCCGGAGCCGCGGCCGACATCGTTGAGTTCGACTTTGATGCCGGACGAGCCGATATCACGATCCGCGCAGTTTGGCTCGATGGCGAACGCGTCTGGACCGCAGCCTGATCAGGCGAGGATTCCCCGCACGACGTTCCCCGAAATTCCAGTCAGCCTCGCGTCCAGCCCCTGGAACTTCACCGTGAGCCGCTTGTGGTCGATCCCCAACAGGTGCAGCATGGTCGCGTGGAAGTCGCTCACGCCCACCGGATCCTCAACCGCGGCGTATCCGAGTTCGTCGGTCGCGCCGTAGGAGATCCCGCCCTTGACGCCGCCGCCCGCCAGGATGTAGCTGAAGCCCCGCATGTGATGGTCGCGGCCATCGCCGCCTTGTGACATCGGAGTGCGCCCGAATTCGCCGCCCCAGACCACCAGCGTCTCATCGAGCATTCCGCGATCCTTGAGGTCGCGGATCAAAGCAGCCGTCGGCTGATCCACCTCTTGCGCCTTGAGTGTCACGTTGGACTTGACAGCGCCATGGTGGTCCCAGTCGCGGTGATAGAGCTGGATGAACCGGACTCCGCGTTCCGCCAGCCGCCGTGCCAGAAGGCAATTGGACGCGAACGATCCGTCGCCCGGCTGCGCTCCGTAGCGCTCGAACACGTGCTTGGGCTCTTTGGAAAGGTCGACCAGGTCCGGGACGCTCGCCTGCATCCTGAACGCCATCTCGTACTGCGAGATCCGCGTGAGCGCCTCGGGATCGAGCAGCGCCTCATGCTGCCGGCGGTTGAGCGCATTGATGGCTTCAATCGACTTCTGCTGCATTGCCGTGGACACGCCCGGAGGATTCCGGATGTAGAGCACCGGATCTCCAATCGAGTTGAGCTTCACGCCCTGAAAACGGCCCGGGAGGAATCCGGCAGACCATTGCCGGGCGGCGATCGGCTGCATCTGTCCGCCCCGGCCCGACGACATCAGCACGACGTAGCCGGGCAGGTCCTGGGCCTCGGCGCCGAGCCCATAGAGGATCCACGAACCCATGCTTGGCCGGCCCGTGATGATCGATCCGGTGTTCATCACCGTGTGCGCGGGATCGTGATTGATCTGCTCGGTGTGCATTGACCGCACAATGCACAAGTCGTCCGCGACGCTTCCGATCCTGGGAAACAGCGAGCAGATCTGCTGCCCCGACGTTCCAAACCGCTGGAACTCGAGCTGCGGCCCATAACAAACCAGCGCCTTGCCCTGGAGCTGCGCGATCTGCTGTCCAGCGGTGAACGACTCGGGCATCGACTTGCCATGCATTTCAGCCAGCTTCGGTTTGGGATCGAGAACTTCGAGATGCGAAGGTCCACCGGCCTGGTACAGGAAAATGACGCGCTTGGCCTTGCCCGGATGATGAAGCGGACTCACCACGCCGTCCCACTTGTCCGCACGCGCGCGTCCAGTGAGCGATGCCAGCGCGAAGGCGCCCAGCCCGGCGAATCCACGGCCAAGGAACGTCCGCCGGGCCCGGTCGAATGGATGGTTCATGACTCAATTCCTCGTGATCACTTCATGCGTGTTGAGTATCGCGCGCGCGACACTGGTCAGCGCCGCCATCTCCGCGGCATTCGCGCGCTCCACGGCGGGGGCGTCTCCAACGCCCAACAACGCCTTCGCAGAGGTGGGACTCTGCTTGAACTGGCGCAGCGACTCCTGGTAGAGCCCGGTGAGAACCCGTTGTTCCACCGCATCCGGGCTCCGTCCCACAGCGCGCTGGAAGGCCCAGCCGATCCTCGCGTTCAGCGCCTTGCCTCCGTCCTTCCACATGTTCTGCGCAAAGACGCGCGCAGCCTCGACATACGTCGGATCGTTGAGCAGCACCAGCGCCTGGACCGGCGTATTCGACGTGGCGCGGTTGACGCTGCACTCCTCGCGTGTCGGCGCGTCGAACGCCGCCATTTCCGGGTGCAGGAACGTCCGCTGCCACTGGACATAGAGCCCGCGCCGGTAGAGATCCTCGCCGCGTGACGCCGAATAGTCGCGCTTGGGGAAGTTCAGCGCCGCCAGGAATCCCTCCGGCTGATGCGGGCGGATGCTGGGGCCGCCGAACTTTTCGGTGAGCAATCCCGACGTCCACAGGACAATGTCGCGCACCAGTTCGGCTTCGACGCGCAGCTTGCTTTGACGCGACAGCAGCCGGTTCCCTGGATCGCGCGCGTCCACATCGGGCCGCGGATCAGACGACTGCCGGTAGGTCTTGCTGAGCACGATGGTGCGGACGATGTGGCGCATGTCCCACTTCTCCATGAACTCCGCGGCGAGCCAGTCGAGCAGTTCCGCGTGGACGGGATGTTCGCCTTGCGAGCCCACGTCATCGAGCACACGCGAAAGTCCTGTACCAAACAACTGCCGCCAGGTCCGGTTCACCCAGACACGCGCTGTGAGTGGATTGTTGCGCGAGACGAGCCAGGCGGCCAGGTCGAGACGCGTCAACCGGCGGCCCGTGTCGACGCGGCCGAGGAAGGCGGGAATGGCCGGATCGACGACCGCGCCATTGCCGTCCATCCAGTTTCCGCGAGGCAGGATCCGGACCGGCTCGGGCGTCACTGATTCGGTGACCACCACGCGGGGAATCGCGAACTCGATCATCCCGCGCTCCGCTTCGAGCTTTTCGATGGTGGCAGCGCCCGGCTGAGTCCATCGGAAGTAGGAGGTAATCTGGTCCTTTTGCTCTGTTGTACGCTCCGCCGGCGCTTTGCGGAGCGCCGCCACAAGGGCGTCGGGCAGGCCCTTCGGATGCGGCCAGGCGTGAACTGCACGGGACAGCGCCAGACGCAAGCGTCCAACGAGCGCGCGCCGGTAGGGCGTGTCATGCCGGATCTGGACGGTGATGCTTGACGGCTCCGTTGTCTCGACCGGCTTTGCGAAGCGTAGCGCCAAAGCCATGTTGCCGCTGTGGCCGTAGCTGGTCATCCCCCAGCCTGTGGCGGGATCACCGTCGATGGTGGCCATCGCCGGATGCTCCTTGGTCGCGTTGGTGAGGTTGCTCGTGGCCAGGTCGAACGGTACGCGGACGCCGTTCACTTCCGCTTCCACCTCGCTGATCACCAGCCGGTCAGACCCACGCGCGGCGCGGACTCCGGCCAGGCTCTCATCCTGCACGGCCTCTACGGCCAGAGCCGTCCAACGTCCGGCGCCCGGCCGCAGCGTGATGGTGTAGGTTTCGCTGTCCGGAACAGGACCACTCGCGATCACCAGCCCGTCGCCATTCTTCTGTTCTGAAACGATCGAAGCCCCTTCCTGGAACATCGCGTGTACAGGGCGGTCGTTGAAGATCTCGAGCTTCGAACCGCGCGAGCCCTCAGCCGCCACCGGCTTCTGGTAATGCCACTGGAGCTCGCCCGCCGTGTAGCTGTCGAGCACGGACTTCTCCCACTCGGGCGCCGGCGATGCGGGAACGGCGGCGCGAGCAGCCTCCAGGCGGCGATCGAGTTCCCCCAGCCGCAACTTCTGTTCCGGCGATGGCAGCGCGAGTTGGCTGCCCCATGCGGCAGCTCCGCGGTCGGGAACCAGGCCGGTCTCCTTAATGTCGGCGAAGAAGGCCTTGAAGGAATAGAAGTCGCGCGCCGTGAACGGGTCGAACTTGTGGTCGTGGCATTCGGCGCAGCCGAGCGTGCTGCCGAGCCAGACCTGTGTGGTGGTCCGGACGCGGTCCGCCGCGTACTTGGCCAGGTACTCCTTGGGCTGAAGTCCGCCTTCCGCCGAGGTCCTGTTCATTCGGTTGTAGGCTGAAGCGACGCGCGCTTCAACCGCGCCGCCGGGCAGCAGGTCGCCCGCGATCTGCTCGCGCGTGAACTGGTCGAACGGCTTGTTGCTCAGGAACGAATTGAGAACGTAATCGCGATAGGGCCAGGCCGGGAACGGATTGTCCCCGTGGAACCCGCAGGTGTCGGCATAACGGATCGCGTCGAGCCAGTAGAGGGCCTGCTTTTCGGCGTAGCGCCGGGAGCTGAGGAGGCGGTCGACCAGATTCTCGTAGGCCGCGGGCGAGCGGTCGTTCTCGAACTCGCGGATCTCGGCCGGTGTGGGCGGGATTCCAGTGAGGTCAAGCGACACGCGCCGGATCAGGGTCCGGCGGTTGGCTTCGGGCGCCGGCACGATGCCCTCGCGCTGGAGCCGGGCCGCGATGAAGCCGTCGATGGGGTTGCCGCTGCCATCCGGAACCGCGGGTCTGCGGACCGGCTCGTACGCCCAGTGGCTTTCATACTTGGCGCCTTCGGCGATCCACTGCCGGAGCGCGTCCTTTTGCGCCTGCGTGAGATCCTTGTGGACGTGCTTGGGCGGCATCACGCGCGCGGCGTTGGTGGAAAACACGCGGTCCATTACGGCGGACATCGCCGGGTCACCGGGAACGATGGGGGTGACGCCGGACTGCGTACGCCTGAGTGCTTCTTCCCGCAGGTCAAGCCGCAGCCCAGCCATCCGTGTACTGGCGTCCGGTCCGTGGCATTGGTAGCAGGTCGCCGCCATGATGGGCCGGATGTCCCGGTTGAACCGGATCTCGGCGTGGCCCGCTTGGACAATTGCGAGCGTGACGGCAATAACGGAAAGTCGCATTCGGACCCATTGTAATATGGTGAAGGATGAACGAATTCATTCCACTTGCCTCGCGTTGGATTCACATCCTTTGCGCGATGATCCTGGTTGGGGGAGCACTGTTTTCCCACTTCGCGTTGCGCGGCCAGTGGCCGCCCGGCACAGGTCTACGTTTCCGGCCTTGGGCATTGGGCGCGGGGGCGGCAATCCTCGCCAGCGGGCTGTACAACTTCCTGCAAAAAACGGCTGTGCCGAAGCCCTATCACATGGTGTTCGGAATCAAATTCCTGCTCGCGCTCCACGTGATCGCGGTAGTTGTCCTCGCCTGCCGTGCCGACAGCGCGAAACAGAGCCGGCTCTTGACCGGCGCCGCCGTTTCGGGGTTCGTGATCGTCCTGCTCTCCGGATACCTGAGGTCCCTGTCCCAGTGATGGCCGCCGCGACGGAAGGATACAAGGCGCTTCGCGAAGGGGCGGGACTGCTCGATCTTACCGGACGCGGACTGATCGCACTCAGTGGAGAGGACCGGGTCCGCCTCTTGCACGCCATGTGCACGAACCACATTGAGGAACTCCGGCCCGGCGAGGGCTGTTACGCATTCCTGTTGTCGGCCCAGGGCCGCATCTTGAGCGACTGCAACGTGCTGGCGGGCGACGAAACGTTGATCCTCGATACTGAGCCGGAGGCTCGCCAGGCGGTGGCCGGCCATCTCGAAAAGTACATCATCGCCGACGATTGCACGGTGCAGGATCTGACCGATTCCAGATGCGTGTTCGGCGTAGAGGGTCCGCTCGCTGAGCGGATGTTGCAGGACGTCACGACCTCCGCCCTTCCCGAACCGGGCAACTGGATCGCCTGGCAGAACGGCTCGATCGCCGCGTTGAGTGTCACGGGCCAGCCCGGCTACCGGATTTTCGCCGATCGCAACCAGGCGGGCGGGGTGGAGGGCTGGTTGATGGGCACAGGCGCGATCCCCGTCACGCCCGAAGAGATCGCTTCGGTCCGCATCGAGAATGCGCGGCCGAAGTTCGGCGAGGACTTCGGTCCGGCCAACATCGTGCATGAGACGCAACTCTTGCGCGCGGTTCATTTCAGCAAGGGCTGCTACCTGGGGCAGGAGATCGTGGAGCGGGTCCGGTCGCGCGGGCAAGTGAACCGCAAGCTGGTGCAGTTCACGGTCGATTCCGCGGAGCCGCCGGCGGCAGGGACGAAGATCCTGGTGGAGGGCAAGGACGTGGGCGAGATCACGTCGTCCGCGTTTTCACCGGCGTCCGGCAAGAGCGTGGCGATGGGATATCTGCGCACAGAGGTTGTTGAGAGGAAGATCGCAGTACGCGCAGGCGCTATGCTTGCGCGGGCGACGGACCGGATTCCGGCGTAGCGGGCCATTTGGTGCGGATGTCGAGCGCCCCAGTCCAACTGATCCCCGGCTGCATGGCGATTGTCATGGTAGCCTGATCGCACATGCGCTGGCTGGTGCTCTCCTGGACCCTCTTCTTCGCCGCCTTCGCTGCCGGACACCTGCGCGTGCGGCGGCAGCGCGGGCCCAACCCAGAGCCGGAGACGCGTGTCCGGCGCGACCCGCGTTCCGGAGCAGGACTCGCGCTCCAAGCCGCTGGCGTCTTGCTGTCATGGGTGGTGGCGCGCGAATACCGGGCACAACTCCTCCCCGTTTCGCTGGTGCTCGCCGCGGCCGCAATTGCTCTCGCCTGGTCGGCGCTCCTCCATCTCGGACGCCAGTGGCGGATCCAGGCAGTCATCACCGCGGACCATCAGCTCATCACCACCGGACCCTATGGCGTGCTCCGGCACCCGCTGTATCTCGCGTTCTTCCTGATTCTCGCCGCCTGGTGCCTCACGCTGTGCGCCTGGGCCGTGTCGGCGGTGGCTCTGGTGTTGTTCGCTGCCGGAACCGAGCGCCGGATCCAGGCCGAAGACGGACTCCTGCGAGCGGCTTTCCCGCGCGAGTTTCCCGATTATGAACGCCGCGTGCGAGCCTGGATTCCGGGAATCCGTTAGGTCTCGGACCGCTGCCGGTTCAACTCCTCGGCTAGAATAATGGCCTCGGCGAGGTCTTTCATCGGACGCCGCATGCGCCTCGATTCATTGCGCAGCCGCAAGTAGGCCTCCTCTTCCGTAAGGCCGTGGCTCCGCTGCAGGATCCCCTTGGCGCGCTCCACCACCTTGCGTGTCTCGAGCTCGCGCTTGAGCTCAGCGGTTTCCTCCTGCAGCCGGTTGTTGGCATCCTCCAGGCGCGCACGGGAGATCGCTCCGCCCATCTGCTCGCCGATGAACGTGAGCAGCGAGATCTCCTCCGCCGGATGCTGGCGCGGCTTGCGGTGATGCACGTTGATTACGCCGATCGCTTCGCCCGCGCTCATCAGCGGGACCGACAGGAACGCCTCGTAAGTGTCCTCGATCAGAGCTGGAAAGACCTTGAACCGCTCATCTGCTCCAGCCCGCGATCCGAGCGCGACCACCGACTTGTGTTCGGCCACCCAGCCCGTCACGCCTTCACCCACGTTCATGCGCAGCACGTCCAGTTCCTTGGCGTGCGGAAGCTGGGAGGCGCGCAGCACGATCTCTCCCGTCCCATGCTCAATCAGGTACACCAGGCACGCGTCACAGGCGGTCACCTGGACCGTGAGTCCCAGCACTTCGCCCAGCATTTCATCCAGGCTCAATTCGGAGGACACGATGCTGCTGATCCGGTGCAGGACGTCGACTTGGGATGCATCCATGACTTCTACCATTCTTCTCCAGACTATGATGGTCAATTCGGACGGGTCCAATCTAAAATTTCTATGAAGGCCATACCGGAATTCACTTCCATGCGAATCTTGCTGATCCTGTTGCACCTTGCCGCCGCGGGCGGAGCTCAAACACTGGAGGGCGTTGTCGACATTCACGTCCACTCCGGCCCCGATGTCGTGCCGCGGTCGATCGACGCGCTGTCGGCGGCCCGGCTTGCCGAATCCCGCGGCCTGCGCGCGATCGTGCTCAAGAACCATTACGAATCCACTGCCTCGCTTGCCACGCTGGCGCGGAAGCTGACGCCGCGTTTGGAGGTGTTCGGCGGCATCGCGTTAAACCGTGCGGTAGGTGGCGTGAACGTGGCGGCGGTGGAGCGCATGGCGCGCGTGGATGGCAACTTCGGGCGCGTGGTGTGGATGCCAACGTTCGACTCGGAGAACCAGGTCCGCGCGAATGGCGAGAAGCGTCCGTTCGTCAGCGTGTCGCGCAACGGCAGGCTGCTGCCGGAGGTGATCGAGGTGCTCGACTTTATCGCCGCTGCCAAGCTCGTGCTCGCGACTGGACACTCGACCCCGGCTGAGGTCCTGATGCTGGTGAGCGAAGGCCGCAAGCGCGGGATCGGGAAGATGGTGGTGACGCACGGGATGCTGCCTCCGGTGTCGATGACTACGGCACAGCTCCGCGAGGCCGCGTCGATGGGCGCGTTCTGTGAGTTCGTCGGCAACGCGATGATCGGCACGACACGCTCGGTGACGTTCGGGGAGTATGCGGCGGCGATGCGCCAGGTGGGTCTCGATCACGTGATCCTGTCGAGCGACCTGGGCCAGGCCGGGAATCCGCTCCATCCGGATGGACTGGAGACGATCTTCGCGGGTCTGAGGGGAGCTGGGATGTCGGTGGATGAGATTGCGATCATCTCCAAGCGCAATCCCGCAAGGCTGTTGGGGCTGATTCAGTAGACGGCGCCGCGGGTCAGCGGCTCGCGCCACCTCGCTCCGGTGGATTCTTCCCAGTAGATCGCATGCTGAACGCGGGTCTCGATTCGTCGAGGGAGTCCCGCTAAGGACGAGCTACAGCTTGAACCGGCACACGATCCCGACATCGTCGCAATACCACATGTATCCTTCCCAAATCGTCATGCCATGGGGGAGCGGATCGTTATCGGCGAGTTGGATCTTCTCCACCATCACACCCGTCTCCGGGTCGTGCTTGAAAAACGCATTCAGGTTCGAATCGGTCACCCACAGGTACTTGCCTTCCCACCCGATCCCGTGCGGACGGTTGCCCGCTGTCGGGAACTGGACCTCCACGGTCCACGTCTTCGGATCGATCCGGTAGACATGGCGCGAGGGCGGAACGCAGAACCACAGCTTGCCGTCGCGCCACTCCTGCCCGTGCGCGCCAGTGCCGGGCGCGGTCGAGCTGACCTCGCCCATTTGGAATCCACCCACGCGCTTTGGCGCGTCCGGCTTGGGCGGCGGCGTCTGGCGCAGGTGTTGCGGCACCGGGCTCGACCGCGCCGGTGCATCTCCCGCCATCTTGTAAATGACGCCCGCGCCCGGTGTGAAATGGCGCTTGATCGCCTTGCCGGTGTTGGCATCGCAGCGGACGATCTCGCGGCTGTAGGTGGATCCGATCCAAAGCGCCTCGCCGTCAAACGTGATGCCGCTTGATGACTGCGTCTCGGTCTCGAAACCCTTGATCACCTTGCCGTCCTTGTAGGTCACCAGGTGGGCCTGGTTTCCGGCGCCCTGATCGATGATCCACAGCCCGTCCTTGGTGGCCTGAAGTCCATTTGGCTTGGTGGCGGGCGATTTGAACACAATCTCCACCTTGCCGGTTCTGCGTGCGGGAATCCGGTCGAGCCGGGCGGCCGCGGCCGATGCGGATGCGGCCAGGGGACCCGCCGCGGCTGCGGCAACAAAATGTCTGCGATTCATGGACCCTCCTTGCGCGATGGGACCGCGCCGAACCATGATATTCGGAGGAGCCGGGGAACGGCAACTACCAAATGATCACACGCCGTGGACTGATCGCAGCCGGACTCGCGCCCGCCGCGCGCAAGCCCAACATCGTCTTCCTTTATTCCGACGACCAGGGCGCGTGGACACTCGGCGCGTCCGGCAACAAGCAGACGCGCACACCGCACGCCGACCGGTTGTGCCGTGAAGGAGCCTATTTCGAAAACAGCTTCACGACAACGCCCGTGTGCAGTCCTTCGCGGGCGAGCCTGATGACGGGCCGCTACGCGCTCGAAGTTGGGATCGAAGACTTCCTGAATCCCACCGCCGACCGGGACAAAGGACTCGACCCGAAGCATCCGGTGTGGCCGCGGATCCTGCGCGAGGCCGGATACCGCACGGGTCTGGTGGGCAAATGGCACCTCGGCTATCAGCCACGGTTCCATCCTTCGCGGTTCGGATTCGAGTACTTCGCGGGATTCCTCGGTGGCGGCTCGGGTCCCATGGATCCGCTGCTCGAAGTCGACGGTGTCGCCAAGCAGTTCCGCGGCTCGACTCCGGACATCTTCACCAGCCACGCGGTCGAGTTCATCCGCCGGCACAAGGCGGAGCCATTCGTGCTGTGTTGCCATTACCGCGAGCCGCATGCGTCGAACGCCGCGGGTGGTCCGGCGCGGACCTGGCTGCCGCTGCCCGATGCGGACTGGGCGAGGTTCCGGGATCTCGATCCGGCGATCCCGAATCCGGACTTCGACAAGCTGGATGTGCCTGAGATCAAGCGCATGATGCGAGAGTATCTGGCGAGCGTCGCATGCCTGGACCGGAACGTGGGCCGGGTGCTCGCGCTGCTCGACGAGCTTGATCTGGCGCGCGACACGATCGTCGTGTTCACCGGGGACAACGGAATGAACATGGGCCACAACGGGATCTGGCACAAGGGCAACGGACGCTTCATGCTGAAGGGCAATCGTGGCGACCGGCCGAACCTCTATGACCAGTCGTTACGAGTCCCCGCGGTGGTGCGGTTTCCGCGGCGGATCCGGCCCGGCACGCGGATCCAGCAGACCATCTCGAACCTCGACTGGTTTCCGTCGCTGCTGCGGCTCACCGGAACGCCCGTGCCCGCCGGCGCAACCATCCGCGGCCGCGATTGGACTCCACTGCTCACAGGCCGCCGTACGCGCTGGGACAACAGCCTCCATGCCGAATACAACATGCGCCATGGCACCCAGGCCGACCTGCGCGGGTGGAGGACGCCGGAATGGAAGCTGGTCCGCGATCTTCGCCGTCCGGGCCATGGCGAGTTCTACGATCTGAAGCGCGACCCGGCTGAAGCTGCCAACTTGATCCATTCCAGCGATCCCGCCGTCCGCAAGACGATTGAGCAGTTCGATGCGCGGCTCCATGCGCGGATGTCTGAGCTTGGGACGGGCTCCCGCGCATGAGGGCCGCACGCTGGTTGATCGCGCTGCTGCTTCCCGCATTGGCGTATGCGCAAGCGCTCGACCTGTCGCCAGAACAGACCCGCGCCTTCGAGATCGCGACAATGGAGCGGATCGCTGATCTCGCGCTCATCCCGCCGAAGCTCAACACCTCGCCGCTGCCTCAATACGCCTACGATCAGCTCGACTACGGAATGACGATCGGCATCGCGCGCACCCCTGGTGGCCGGCTGTGGGCCGCCTGGGTAGCGGGTGAAGACGGCCCGAAAGCCTTCTTCGTGCTGGCCACCAGTGATGACGACGGAGTCACGTGGTCGCAGCCACGCCTCGTGGTGGACGCGCAGTCGAAGGCCCTGCCGATGTACCGCGGCGTGCTCGTCGGCAACGTGTGGACTGATCCGCGCGGGCGTCTGTGGCTGTTCTTCAGCCAGTCGATGATACAGTTTGACGGACGCGCCGGAGTGTGGTCGAGCGTGTGCGCGAATCCGGATGCGGACAATCCGGAATGGTCCGCGCCACGGCGCATCTGGCACGGATTCACGCTGAACAAGCCAACCATCCTCTCGACGGGCGAGTGGCTGCTTCCGGTGTCGCTCAATCCAAAGGGATTCGGTCCGTTCGACGGCGCATTCCGGGATCTCGACTTCTATCGCGGCGCGAACCTGTTCGCTTCCACCGACGAGGGCGCGACTTGGAAGAGGCACGGCCATATCGCCTTCCCGAATGCCACGTGGGACGAGCACATGACGGTCGAGCGAAAGGACGGCAGCCTGTGGATGCTCGCCCGCACCACGGCGGGACTGATGCAGAGCACCTCCACCGATCGCGGCCGGACCTGGGCGGCGCCCACCGAACCGCCAGGCATCCGCCATCCCGTGGCGCGGTTTCACCTCCGGAGGCTCGCTTCCGGCAGGATCCTGCTGGTCAAGCACGGCGAGACCGTGGATGCGCACGAGGGCAGATCCAAGTTGACGGCGTGGCTGTCGCAAGACGAAGGACTCACCTGGCGCGGCGGCTTGATGCTCGACGAGCGCGGCGGCATTTCATACCCCGATGGATTCCAGGCGCCGGAGGGCGCGATCTACATCTCGTATGACCGCAACCGCGCCACCGACGGCGAGATTCTATTCGCGAAGTTCACTGAGGAGGACATTCTCGCGCGCCAGCTTGTGTCGCCGGTGTCGCGGCTCAAAGTCCTGATCAGCCGGCCACTGAAGAAGCGGGAGCCGCGCCAGTGACGCGGCGGACACTGCTCGCGACGCTGTCCTGCGCCGCGGCCGAGGCGCCCGCGCCGCTTTGGGACCCGGCGGTTCTGCTGCCCAAAGCCAGCGCGATCGCGCCTCTCCGCGGCGTCCGCTTCTCGGTGATCAAGGCCCATGAGCCGGAACGCGATGGATACGGATTCCTGCACGGCGTGGGTCTGGCCTGGCACAAAGGCAAGCTCTACGCTTCGTTCGGCCACAACAAGGCCGTCGAAAACACGGTGGGAGAACAAGCGCGCGGACGCGTGAGCACCGACGGAGGGCGCACGTGGGGCGATGTGTTCACGATCGATGCAGGAGATCCCGGCCAGGGTCTCGCTGTCAGCCACGGATCGTTTCTTTCGCACCGCGGACGGCTGTGGGCGTTCATGGGTGCGTTCCACGGCGCGCGGGAACGGGTCCACACGCGGGCCTACGTGCTGAATGAGCGGACTGGCGCGTGGATGCCGCGCGGAGTAGTGGTTCGCGATGGATTCTGGCCGATGCATTTCCCCGTGCGGATGCCCAACGGCAACTGGATCATGGCCGGATTCCAGGTGGGTGGCGGCGAGCCGGCGTCGGTGGCGGTGAGCCACGGTAGGGACTTCACGCGCTGGGATCACGTGGTGATTCCGCGCGATCCAGGCTTGAAGAAGATGTGGGGCGAGTCGGCGGTGATCGTTAGCGGGGGCGAAGTGTTGAACATCGGGCGCTACGGAGGCGAGGCGATGGCGCTGGTGTCGCGCAGCCAGGACGGCGGACGTACCTGGACCACCATGCGTCCCTCGAATTTGGCGATGGCAACGTCGAAGCCGTGCGCGGGGGTGTTGAGCACCGGGCAGCGTTACCTCATCTGCACCACGGCGGCGGACACGGGCGCACGGCGCGCACCGTTGACGATCGCCGTGAGCCGCCGGGGACAGGCGCACTTCAGCCGCGTCTACTTGATCCGGAACGCGGAGTTTCCCGAGGGGCCGGGCGACTCTCACCCGCGCGCCAATCTCGCTTATCCGTACGCTGTGGAGCACCAGGACCACCTGTACGCCGGCTATTCAAACAACGGCGGCCGCAAAGGGATGAACATCAACAGCGCCGAGCTGGCGGTGATTCCGGTCGCGGCGCTGCATGCCTGATCCACTGGCGTGGCTCACAGCCCGGTTCGAGCTGGCGCGCGGCGGCAAGGACCGCATGGCCGCCATGGAGGGGCTGCGTGGACTCAGCGCGGCGCTTGTCTTCTTCGTCCACTTCGATTCGATCCTCGGCCAGCAGGCTTACGGAACCTCGTGGATCTCACATCCGCTGCGGTTCCTGGGCGCGGCGGGCAACACGGGAGTCGAGATCTTTTTCGTCATCAGCGGATTCCTGATCTACGACATCGTGCTCGCGAAGTTCCCCGGCTACGGGCGTTTTCTCTGGCGCCGGATCGTACGCATTTATCCGGCGTTTCTGGCGGTGTTTGTGATCTACGCCGCGGCTTGGATCCACGGGGGCGCGGCCGGGCGAAAGCCTCCGGGCTGGTCTGCCGCCACCTACCTTGCCGCGAACTTGCTCATGCTTCCGGGCGTGATGCCGGTGGAGCCGCTCATCACCGTGGCCTGGTCGCTGAGCTTTGAGCTCGCCTACTACCTGTCGATTCCGCTGTTGGTGGCCGGACTCCGAATGCGCAGTTGGACTCCGGCGGCACGCGCCACTCTATTCCTGGCCATTGGCGCCCTTTACTTCTCGCAGCGGACCCACTGGTACCTGCAGTACCCGGTGTTCCACTTCCTCGCCGGAGCCGTGTTGCGCGAGTTTCTCCGTTCGCAGGTCCGGCCGCTGCCCGATGTTGTTGCGGTGATCAGCGGACTCGCCTCGCTTGCAGTCGTCGCCTGGGCCGACAATCCACCGTACCGGCCCATCCTGTGCGCCGTGTCCTGGCTCCTGCTCTGCCACTGCGGCATCGCCGGATCCGGATTCCTGAACCGCTTTTTCACGTGGCGCTGGATCCGCTGGCTTGGCAACATGAGCTACTCCTACTACTTGATCCACGCTCTGCCGCTGCATGTGATCGCCCGGATCATCGGACCGGTTGAACCCGCCTCCACTCCCGTGATCGCTACGCTCCTGCTGGCCGGATTCGCGGCGACAGTGGCTGCTGCCGCGGCCTTGTATCTGCTCGTGGAACGAAGGTGGTCGCTCCGCCCGGGCGCGGTGGCATAATGACCTAATGCCACGCACCATTCAGGGCGTCGATGAGTTGCGCACATTGGCCGGGCAGGATGTCGCGGCCAGCGAATGGTTCGAAGTGACGCAGGATCAGATCAACCGCTTCGCCCAGACCACACGTGACAGCCAGTGGATCCACGTGGACGCCGCGCGGGCGGCGGCGGAGTCGCCTTACGGAACCACCATCGCGCACGGGTTCCTCACGCTGTCGATGCTGTCCGACTTCAGCCGCGACGCGGTCCACATCGCGGGTGACTACAAGATGCGGATCAACTACGGACTCAACCGTGTGCGCTTTCCGGCGCCGGTCCCCGCCGGATCGCGAATCCGCGGCAAGTTCCACCTCGGATCGGTCGAGGACATCGAAGGCGGCGTCCAGATCGTGTGGAACGTGACGGTTGAAGTTGAAGGAAAGGCAAAGCCAGCGCTGGCGGCCGAGTGGCTTCTGCGGATCTACCACTGACGTGCGGCGTATCCTCGTCCTCGCCGCCGCGGCGGTCCTTTGCGCGCAGCAACCGGCGCCGCAGCCCAAGCCCGATCCGCCCCAGTCTCAGGAGCCGGGCACGCCCCAGCAACAGCAGCGCCTGCAACTGAACCTGCTGGGCCAGACGGACTCAAGTTCGGGCGAGAGCCGCCGCAACGAGAACGTCCAGTTCAACCTGATTGACACCAACACGATGCGCGAGCTGAACGCGCGCGTGGGCGCCACCGCGACGCTGGTCAACCAGTTCGAGCCGCAGCGCGGCTACTTCGGATCCGAGTACGGCCGCCCGCCCTCGAACCCGCTCCATCCGCCGGCCCAGCCAGCCTCCGGGGTCCACGGATTCCTTTCGGCCACGCACAGCAACAACCGGTTCCGCGCGCGGTCCTTCTTTCAGGTTGGCGGCGTGCGCCCCGCGCCCGAGAACGATCTCAGTTTCCGCCTGTCCACGAAGCTCAAAGGCGCGGCCCGCATTTCGTTCGATGGCAGCCAGCAGCGCTTGCGCGGATATGTCAACGGCAACGTGCTCGTGCCGCGGCCTGATGAGCGGACTCCGCTCACCAACGATCCCTTCCTGCGGCCGCTGGTCACGCGCTTTCTCTCGATATATCCGTTCGAGCAGCCCAACCGGACGGACATCGATCCCCGCGCGCTCAACACCAACGCGCCGCAACGGATCAACACCAACGCCGCGGGATCGCGCATCGACGCGCCGATCACCGCCAAGGACCGGGCGGTGCTCCGCTACCAGTTCACGTCACAACAAGTGGACGCTTTCCAGCTTGTCGCGGGCCAGAATCCGGACACGGACACTCACTCGCATACCGCCGTGGCAAGCTGGTCCCGCGCCTGGAGCGCCGCAACCACGGCCAGCTTCACCGCCGGATTCGAGCGGCTCACGACGCTGATCCGGCCGGAGCCGAACGCGATCGGCCCGTCGGCGAACGTGTCGAACGTAGTGCAGGGCGCGGGGCCTTCGCCACCGATTCCAATCGTTCGCGCGCAGAACCGGTCCCGCGTGGGCGCCGCGTTTGAGCAGACCCGGGGAGATCACCGCTGGGCATGGGGTGGCGAAATCATCCGCTCTCAGATCAACGGCCGCGAGCAGGACGGAGAGCGTGGCATCATCACCTTCGGCAACGATTTCGGCCGCGACGCGCTCACGAACTTCCGGATGGGCGCGGCGAGCAGCTACGTGCAGGCGCTGGGGAACTCGCACCGCGGCTATCGCGCCTGGAACTTTCTGCTGTACGCGGGCGACTCCTGGAAGGTCACGCCGGATTTCACTCTGCAGGCGGGCATCCGCTATGAACCCATGACCACGCCGGTGGAGGTGAACCGGATCGACAAGGTCCCGTTCCCGTGCGACTGCAACAATTTTGCCCCGCGCCTGGGGCTCGCATGGCGTCCCGGCAAGGGACACGGAGGCGTGATCCGCGCCGCCTACGGAGTCCACTACGGCGAGATTTTCGCGACCACCTACAGCCAGGTCCGCATGACTCCACCGGGCAGCTACCGTGTCGCCGTGCCCGCGCCGGACTTGCGGAATC
Organism: Acidobacteriota bacterium; assembly: GCA_016871015.1. Taxonomy (GTDB): domain Bacteria; phylum Acidobacteriota; class Terriglobia; order Bryobacterales; family Bryobacteraceae; genus SYLY01. The sequence goes on from VFZX01000116.1 coordinate 20,254, forward strand.
CGCTGGGCGGCATCACGTACGCCTCGATCCCCGCCAACTTCCGCTCCGGGATCTTCGATGTCTCCTCCAACATGAAGACGCCCTATGGGCACCAATACAACTTCAGTTGGGAACGCGGACTCGGCGTCAATACACGTCTGCAGCTCGGGTACGTGGGCAGCCGCGCGCACAAGCTGTTCCAGATGTGGTTCGACAACCGCGGCGCGGTGGTTCCCGGGATTCCGCTGATCACGGCGACGGTCAACCAGCGCCGGCCGGATCCAAGGATCCTTGAGGCGTTGCGCTTGCTGAACGGCTCCCGCGCCTACTTCGACGCCGCCCGCGCGACCGTAGTGATTCCACGATGGCGGGGACTGAGCCTCGACGCCTCCTACTGGTTCAGCAAGTCGCTGGACCTGGGCAACGACTACACCGCCACGCTCTCGGGCGTCGATGCCCGCCAGGGCCGCAGCCAATCGGAAACCAATGTCCATGGCGATTTGAAAGGCCCGTCTCAATTCCACCAGCCCCACGCGCTGCTGTTGCGGGGATCGTTCGACAGCCGGCGGTGGACCCGGGGCGTCGCCCTGTCTGGAGTCCTGCTGCTCAAGAATGGGACGCCGTTCAACGTCGAGTCGGGCTCGGACGGACCCGGCTTCGGCAATGTCGACGGGCAGGGAGGCGACCGCGTTCACCTGGCCGATCTCTCCGTGCTCGGGCGGACGATCGGCAACCCGGACACATCCCAGCGCCTGCTGCCGCGGGCGGCGTTCGCCTTCATCCGGCCCGGCGAGGAGCGCGGGAACCTGGGCCGCCACACGTTCCGCCGCGGCAAGATCGCCAACGTGAACGCGGCCCTCGAGCGGACGTTCCGGCTGCGCGACCCGTGGACCTTGCAGGTCCGCGCCGAGTCCATCAACTTCTTCAACACGCCGCAGTTTGCCGAGCCCAACTTCAACCTGGTGTCGCCAGCCTTTGGCGCGATCACTAACACGCTCAACGACGGGCGGACGTTCCGGTTCCGGCTGCGGCTGCAATTCTAGGAGCCTGTCCGAGAATTCCCGAACATCGTGGGAACGGATAGAACAAAACCAGTACATAATGTTTTATGCCCAAGGGGTACCGCGCCTACAACCCGGACCAGGATCTGCTA
>VFZX01000117.1 GCA_016871015.1 Acidobacteriota bacterium
CAAGGCGTTCCGGCAGCCTGGCAACGAAAAATCGTGCTACGCAACAACCACACTTCGACCGGCGGCGATGAGCGTTCGCCCGTCAATTCTCGGACAGGCTCCTAGGATGCCCGCATCGCCTGCCGGTACTTTTCCGCTGCTGTCTGAAGTGCCGACAATCCCCGCCGGAGCGCGGGCTTGAACACCTCAGGGGGCGAGCAGAACATCTCCACCGCCGCCCAGGTCCCGTCCTTGACGAGGTAGACCTTGGCCACTTTGGTTTGCGCGGAAGCGTTGTGGGCCGCCTCGTACGCTTTCTCGCGCTCGGCTTCGCTCTCGATATCCCAAAAATTCGGGAACACAAGCCGGAAATAGGCCTCGTCCGTGTCGCTCACATTGATATAGAAAAGCCTGCCTTCGAACTTGAAAATGACGTCGCCGTCAGCGTCGATCTTTGGTACGAAACCTTCCTCGGCCAGGAAGGCCCGGTACATCTCCTGCCTCTGCTCTTTGGTCATGGCTGTTGTTAGTGTACCTGATTGCCTCACTTCCTCAGTGCCGTCTTCCAGCGCATCCCGTACCGCCAGTCGAACCGGTATTGGACTCCGATCGACGACTGCCGGCTGCGGAAGAAGTTGAAATCGACCTTGTTCTTGAAGAACCAGTACTCGATCTTCGGCGCCAGGTTCATGCCGCCCCAGATGGGAATCAACAGCGTGTGTGTCCACACGTCAAGGTACCTCGTGTCGAGCGAGATGTCGTGTCCGTGCCGGTTCAAGAACAGGTCCCCGCGATTCTCCATGACGTAGAATAGGCGCCCGTCGCCGACCGGTAGCGGCATCTGCATCCGGAAGTTCAGAAACAGGCCCTGCTGCCGGCGCGTGTCGTGGATCGGACGGAAGCCCCAGTCCCGCTCCACGCGCGTGGCCGCCAGGCACGTTGCCAGCGACCGCTGCGCCTCCGGGTTGCACGTGACCGCAGCCAGGCCCTCCTTGAAGAACTCGTAGGCGACGGGCGAATCGAGGATCACGCCGTTCTGATAGCCGGTTTCGAGCCAGCTATTCACGTTCTGCACGCGGACCCCCACCTTCCCGAGCACGGTCGTTGTGCGGTCGTTGAACCCCCGGATCACCCCCCGCGAGCCTAGCGAGAACGCCGTTCCGGGACGCGCCCATTGGGTCTGCCACCGGACCGACCCCAGTGCTTTCACATCGGGCACGCTCTTGTTCCGCCACGGCCAGATGCGAAGATTCACGCCACCCTCGGTGGCAAACAGATTCGACTTCTGATCGAGCAGGTCAGTCCCGTCCGCCTGGCGGGTGAGCTGCGAGGAGTAGGCTTGCTCGGCCACGAGGAACTGGTCCCACGTTTTTCCGGCCCTGCGTCCGCGGAGCCGGGCGCTGCTGCCCAACGCACGGCTCCATGGGGCCGCGAGCTGGGAAATGCCGACGCCGCTGAACCGCTGCGGGAGCTCGCGCTCGGTCGCCTGGCCGTGGCGGTACAGGCTGTAGGAGAAGTCGATCCGCTCGAGCGCCAGTGAGTACACAGGCCGGTTGTGCGTGCCGGACTCGGCGGCATTGGCCGTCGCCATCGCCTTTGGCCGCACGAACCCCTGCGACGGCCACGCACGCCAGCGGCGGAAGGTGGTGAATCCAGGACGCGTGTCGAAGGGCCGCAGGTTGGAGGTAGGAAAGTAGTCTGGCTGGGCGAGTTCGGATTCCCGGCAGTGGCGGTCGTCGTCCACCAGCGCGCGGCACACCAGCGGATTCAGCGGCGTAATGTGTGCGAAGTCCTTCAGCCGCAGAGGTGGTCCCACGGGCGGCTTGCGGAACTCCGGATACCCGGTGTCGCCCAGAGCAACGTAATCCGTGGCCGCGATCGTGTACAGCCGCGAATCTTCGAGCGGCTCGCCATTGACGTGCCAAAGCCGGCTGTCCGGATGCCGGACCAGCCCAAGCGTGACAAGGCCCCGTCCAGGCTCTGTGTCGGAGTGAAGGGCGTCGCGGTCCAGCCGGTCGAACTGCGCCGAGCGGTCCATCACGGCACGGATCGTGGCTCCGGTCGCTTCGATACGGACAACAAAGTCGCCTTTCCACAGCGCCCGGTCGACCACCTTCTGCACGTCCTCAGGCGCTGACGGTACACGCGCGTGAAAGGCGGGTTCGAAGATGTCGCGGCGTTGCAGCAGAGCGATGTCGGTGTGGTGGTGCTCGCGCATTTCGGCCAGCGCGACGCGGAAAAACAAATCAGTCGACGACCAACTCGCTGGCCCAGGGTCGACAGATGTCCGCAGCCACCGGTTGACCTTTGCGGCTGACTCCAGCGACTTTCGCAGACTGTCACTTCCGTTGGACCCAAGCGAGGGAAGCTCCTTTTCGCGTGAGTAGACCTCGTTCGCCATTGTCCACTGAGAAGGCTGGGCCGGATCCTCGATCAAGCGCAGACGTTGCAGCGCCAGGTTAATGGCATCCGGCTTCGAGGCTGAATAAACCTGCCGTGGGACCGCCACGAATCCCGGCCTCGCCGCGCCGCTCAGCGTACGTGTGATGGACTCGTTGCCCGTAGCATGCCGGTCATCGGTCTGCGCCAGTATCAGGTCGAAGCGCTGGCCGAGGCGCAGCGGCAGCAGCGACGCGCGGTCGTGCGGCATATGCGCGAGCAGGATCCGCCGCCGGTCGCGGCAATCAGGATTCGCGTCGCAGTGTTGCAGAAGCTGTTGCAGCGCCCGGACCGGGTCGGCGACCACAACGCTCACGTCTTCGCGGCGGTTCTTGTTGTCGGAGGCGCTGGTCCTGTAGAGCCAGGTGTCGTTCAACAGCCCCACGTGATCGCGCAGGTCAGTGTCCACCACGCCGAAGATCGCGAACTTGTGTCCGTTGGATTCACGCAACACGTATGGATCCGGGGCGTCTCCGAAACCGAGCGGGTACTGGAAGAACGGAGTGTGCACGCTGAACCGCGCACAGTAGGGCTGATTCGCTCCGGCTTCGTAGATGCAGAGCCCGTAGTTCTGGCCGGCCTTCCATTCGAAGCCCGGAGGAAAGTCGAGGTCCACGTCGTTGGTGGGACGGCCACGTCCAAGCGCAGCGTACGCCGGATTGAGGGGCGTGCAGCCGGGTCCAGGCGAAATCGAATCCGGATTTCCCGGCCGGTCCGCCTCGCACAGCTCCACTCTTTGCATCCGCCACTCGACGTCGTACGTGGTGGCACTCTCATCTTTGATCGTGATCTTCGCAGGCCGCTCCGCCGGGTCCGCCCGCTCAACGGCTGCCGCGCTGCTGAATTCGTCGAGGGCGCGCTGGAACCGGAATGCGCCCCGCAGACGTACGCGCTTGAGCCAGGGCAGCACCACATCGGGTAGATCCACCGAAACACCAGTGGACGAAGTCCGGAAAGGCAGCTTCTTCAAATAATCCGGCCGGGGGGGCGGCGCGTTGGACTGCGTGGTGCTGATGGAGAGGTTGGTGGCCAGCATGTGCGTGCCGTGCCGCGCAAGCAGGCGCGCGATCTGCCGGAGCCGCTCGGGTCCGAAGTGGAAGTCATGCTTGCCGGGAACCAGCGCCGCGTAACCCGCGTGGATGAGGAAGCATGCGACGTTGTCGGCGGGAAGCGTACTCCGGCCCGAGAGCAGCTTCTTCTGCTGTGCATCCGTGAGCTTGGTTTTCCAGACCCAAGCCCCGTTCTCATGCACCGGTTCCAGTTCGTCCTTGGGCTTCGGCTTGCCGTTCAAGTAAAGCATGCGGGAGTTGCCCTCGCCCGCCAGATTGTCGCCGAGCCCCAACAGCAGCCGGTCTCCCGCGGGCCACCGGTTCAGCTCCTCGAGGAACGCCTTTACCTGCGGCAACGCGTTCCCATCCGGCTGTTTGCAGGCATCGTCCTTGTCCGTCTGCCGGTCCGGATGGCGCAGGTATCCAAGCGTCCGGCCCGTATAAAAGATTGAGGGGCCAGTTTGAGCACTGGCCCCGCAGCAAAGCACCGCCACCGCGGCGATACGCCGCGCGAATTGTCTTGGCTTCACAACAGGCGCTTGACCTCCTCCGCATTGAAACCGAATACGATGTGACTTCCTTTCACAAAAATCGGACGCCGGATCAGGTTCGGGTTGGCCGCCATCAGGCGGATCGCCTCAGCCCGGTCCGGCGGACTGTCCTTCATGCCGCGCTCCCGGTACAACTCATTCCGGGTGTTGAGGAACAGCGTGTAGTCACGCTTCCCGACGAGCTTGTCGAGTTCGGCTTCGGTGATCCCCTTGTTCAGGTCGATCTCCTGGACATCGGCGTTATTTTCGCGCAGGAAACTCCTGGCGTTCCGGCAACTGGTTCAAGTGGGCTTCCAATAGAATTTCATCCCGGCGATTCTATCAGGAATCCCGCCCTCCTCAGGTGCTCCATCACCCGCCCCGCATTGGACTCGGGCGTCGTGTCCACCGTGCCCAGCACGACATCCGGGTTCGCGGGCGGCTCGTAGGGATCATCCACTCCCGTGAATCCCTGCAACTGCCCGGCCCGCGCCTTGGCGTAGAATCCCTTGACGTCGCGCTCTTCGCACGTGGCGGCCGGGGTGTCCACCCAGACCAGCACGAAGCGGTCCGGGCCGGTCATCTGGCGGACCTCCTCGCGCGTCGTCTCATACGGACTCACCGCCGCGGTGATCACCGCGCCGTTGTGGCGTACGATCTCGGATGCGACAAAGCCGATCCGCCGGATGTTGATGTCGCGGTCCTCGCGCGAGAATCCCAGGCCCTTCGACAGATGCGTCCGCACCACGTCGCCATCGAGCAGAGACACGCGGCGTCCCGCTTCTTCCAGGCGGATCGCCAGCAGCTCGGCGATGGTCGACTTGCCCGAAGACGGTAGTCCGGTGAACCAGACGCAAAATCCCTGTTGGTGGCGCGGCGTGGGATCCGCCATCGCCTGCGCGGGCTCGTCAATGATGCGTACGGCGCCGTAGTTCCGCAGCACGGTCTCCGCCATCGTGTCATCCACCCACGGCGTGACCACAAGCTGGATCATCGGACCCCCCGCCGCACGCCAGGCATGGACCCGCGCGAAGTGGTCGCGGCGGCCGGTGTCGGCGATCAGCACGATGCACGGCGCGTCTCCGATCGCGGCCAGCGTCTCCGCGCACGGAAATCCGCGGCTCAGGATCCCCGCGCTGCCGGGAACCGCCCGGACTCCCGCCGGCCCGCGCCGCAGCTCCCGGAAGTCGCTGTGGGGCGGCGGCTCGATGAGATCGAAGCTCCCATCACTGCGCCAGACCGCCAGCCGCACGTTGTTCGGGTCGCGCAGCAGCAGCTCGGGTTCGCCGGTGTCGAGACGGAAGCGCGTCCGCGGCGCGTAGGCACCGTTGACGATCAGCTCAAACTCGGCAAGCTGTGCCGGACTGAGCTGGAACGACGCGCTCAGAGCACGTCTCCACTGTGCACGATCCGTCCACCCGCCGCGCGGAACTTCGCATAGGACTCATCGCGCCGGGCCCCGTCGAGGTGCATCACCGCGTCTTCGATCAGTTCCACGCGCGCGCCCCTGGACACCAGACCCATCGCCGCATGCATGACGCAGATCTCGGTGACCACGCCGTACACGGCAAACCGGTCCCCGCGAAGCGAATCGAGCAACGGCGGCAAATCCGGCGACGTGAAGCAGTCGAACTTCTGCTTGAGAACGAAGTGCTGCCGGCCCGTCAGCGTCGCCGCGGGCTTCTGCTGCCCCACCGTGCCCACAACGCAATGCGGCGGGTACACGCGGAACTCGGGATCGTTCTCCGGGTGCGCATCCATGGTCGACACCAGCGGGATCCCGTGACCGGCTGCCCAGTGGTTCAGCCGCGCCACTGTGGACAGGATCCGCTCCGCCCCGGGCACATAGAGCGATCCAGCCGGGTACACGAAATCGATCTGCGTATCTACGTCGAAGAAGACGGTCTGCATTGTTCCAAAAGCTGCTTCAAGCTGTCACTGTACTCGACGCGGGAAGGTGGCTTTTCCCTCGCCCGACCACGTGACTCTTCGAGCGCGGCCAGCGGCCCCGCCAACTCTCCTCCAAGCATGACCGGCCGCAACAGTGGCACGGGTTGCGGAACCTCGTCACAGGGGCAGTCGGAAGCCAGCGAAACCATATCGCGATCGGGAAAACGGAAAACCTGCTTCGATCCGGGATAGGTCTGCTTGCCCGGACTGAACTTCGCCACCGGCCGTCCGTCGATCTCGACCAGCTTGTACACCACGCTCAGCGTCGGGGTATCGGACGATGTGGACAACTCCGTGCCCACGCCGAACGCATCCACGGGCGCGCCCGCGGCCACCAGATCGCGGATCCTATCTTCGTTCAGATCCCCCGACGCCATGATCTTCGCCTCGCGCAGTCTGGCTTCGTCGAGAATCACGCGCACACGGCGGCTCAACGCATCGAGATCGCCCGAGTCCAGCCGCACGCCCCACAGTGGACGCCCCAGCGCCGCGGCCCGCCGCGCGCCTTGCTCGGTGTCGTAGGTGTCGATCAGGTATACCGTCCGCTCGCCGTACAGGTCCTGCAGCCGCCGGAACGACTCCTCCTCGGACGCAAACGATTGCACCCAGGAATGGGCCGCCGTCCCAGTCACCGGAACTCCGAACCGCATACCGGCCTCGACATTCGAGGTCGCCATGCAACCCCCTACGTACGCCGCGCGGGCGGCCAGCACGCCGGCTTCCGGTGAATGGGCGCGGCGCGTTCCGAACTCGACCACCGGGCGTCCCTCAGCAGCTTTGACCACCCGTGCCGCCTTGCTCGCGATCATCGTCTGGAATCCGATCACCGACAGCAGATAGGTCTCCGCGATCTGCGCCTCAATCAAAGGCGCACGGACCGTCAACACCGGCTCACCCGCCAGGAAAGGCGTACCTTCGGGAAGCGCCCACAGGTCACCGGTGAAGCGGAGATCGCGCAACACCTGCCAGAGTTCGCCCGGCGCATGGCTGAATTGCGGAAGCCCGCGCAGGTACGCGATTTCTTCCGCGGTGAAGCTCAGCCCCCGCAGGTACTCGACGGCTTGCTGCAGTCCGGCGGCGACCAGATAATCCCGGCGCCCGGGCAGCCGCCGGACGAACAACTCAAACGTGGCCCGCTCGCCGCTCTTCCCCGCCGCCACGTATCCGGCGGCCATGGTGAGCTGGTAGAGATCGGTGAGCAGACCGTGCACTTACTTCTTCGTCTCGTCCTTCTTGCCGTCTCTCTTGTCGTCCTTCTTCGGAGGCTCTTTCACATCGCCCGCCGCTTTCTGGAGGGCTTCGAAGGCTGCCTTGTCGATCTCGTAGACCGCGGACTCATTGTCGCGCTTTGCCAGGAACTTCCCGCCGGCGCTGGACACCAGGATCTTCTCCGTGCGCTTGCCCTCGTTGGACACCACCGTTGCGTCAAACACCGGCGTGGTGAATCCGGAGTCGAGGAACTTGACCGCCGCGATGTCGCGCAGCTTATCGATCAGCGCCTGGACACTGGTCGAGTCCATGTCCTTGCCGCCGGCCATCCACTTGTCGCCGGTCTTGGCCAGGCTCACCGTCTTCGGTCCATCGTGGACCTCAACCTTGCCGGGCTCGCTCCACCCGAAGTCGAACAGCTTCTTCTGCCGGTAGTCGTCCACGGACTTGTTCAAGCCGTCGCCCAGGTCCGCCGCGGCCTTGTGGATCCCTTCAGCGGCAGTGCCCTTGGCGTAATAGGTGTTGTCCTTGCCTTTCCGGACTTCGAGAACCTGCGCACCGCCCGCGTCCGTCACCTTGGCCGTGGCGACCGGAGCCGCCGCACCCCAGGCAGCGGCGAACTTTTTGAGGTCGTCGTCTGAGACCGAGGTGTCCATCTTGGCGTCGCGCACACGCCGTACCAGTTCCTCGACATTGCCGCCATCGGCACGCAGCACGTTCGGCTTGGTGATCTGCCATTCGTTGCCGGCGTTCTTGCCGAACTCGACCGTCTGGCCCTTCACCGTCAGCTCGAGCCTCGTCAGCTTGTCGGAATCGAACGTGACGAGGCGCTTGTCCTGCAGATCCTTGTACGACTTGTCGATGCTCGTCTTGTTGAAGCTTGCGAGCGTGAATACGCGCGGATCCCCATCCAGGCGCGCGAACACGCCGTTGCCGGTCGGTGTCTCATCGCCCAGCAGCAGCTTCACCTGTTTTCCGTCCTTCTTCGTAACGGTGACTGTGAGGGAAGGGGACTCGAGCCCGAACGCCTTGAAGTCGGCCGCCTTCTCCTCCACCAGCCGGTCTGATCCCAACGAGTTGAACGTGTTGGCCAGCGCCGCGGCGGAATCCTGGTCCGCCCGGAGTTGCTTGGGCGATGCCACTTCCCATTTGCTGTCGGCGCCGCGCTTGACCGTGGTGGTGACGCCCGCCTTGGCGACCTCCACCTGGTTGATCTGGTCGCTTGGCACCTCAACGATCTTAGGAGGCGCGTCTGCGGCTGGTTTTCCTTCCTTCGCTTTTTCCTGCTTGTTCGAATACCACAGCGCCCCGCCCAGCACAGCCAGCAGAGCCGCCGATGAGAGTAGTCCCCGAAGCTGCATGGATCCTCCTACCGGCGCTGCCACCAGACGCGGAGTCCGGCGGCGATAATCAACAGCGGCAGAATCAGCACCGAGGAGAAGAACACCCAGCGCATCTGCCGCGCGGACATCGTCAGGCGCCGGTCTTCCGGATCCTTCGGCCGGATCGAGATCAGCTCCTCGTCCGAACTCAGCCAGTTCAGCATATTCACCGCAAGGTCGCGATTGCCGCCGAACCGCAGCGCCGTGTTCGACGCCCAGCCGGAGGATCCGACGACCACCACGCGCCCTTCGAGCTTTTCCTTGCCGGTCGTGTACTTCACTGCCGCGCCCAGCGTGAACGGCCCCTTGGCCTCGTTCCCGCTGATCTTGATCTCGGCCGACTTCAGGTCCGCTGTTTTGACACTCGTTGCCGCCGAGGAGAACAGCTTTTCGGCCGTAGCCTTGCCCTCGGTCTTGACGTCCAGCGTGCGGATCAAGGGAAACGCGGTGGCGGTCTCCTTCATCTCGCGGACAATCTGGTGGGACTCATAGGAGGCCACCATCGGCATCTCGGGACCCAGCCCGAACAGCCGGCTCACCGACGACAGCTCGAGGACAATGTCCTTGTTGAGCGTCACGCCCCAGCTCTTAATCACGTTCGCGAGCGCGGCGTTCTCATCAGTCTCGTCCCGTGCGAGCTGCACCGGCGGATCGAGCAGGATGAGCGCGCGCCCGCCCTCTTCGACGTACTTCTTGACGGCGTTCACCTGTGGTTCCAGGTAGTCCCGCCGCGGACCCGCGATCAACAGCACCGTGCAGTCGCTGCCGACTTCGGCCTTCTCCAGGAGCGAGATTTTTTGCGTCTTGTAGTTGTTCCGCTCGGCCACGTCCTTGAAGTTCGAAAAGCCGGACCGCTGCGAGTCGTCGAGGTCGCGCTCGCCGGAGCCGGACACCCAGCAAACGGTGCGGGCGCCGCCCTTCAGCGCGCGGATGATGGCTCCCGTCATTTCCTCTTCGGTGACGCTCCGGGCTTCCTCGCGCTTGCCATTGGCCTCGATGAAGGTCGTGCCGTAATTGCGGACTCCGGCGGCTTTGGCCACGGTGGGCTTCTTGTCGGGGTCGATGTAGTCAACCGACAGCTTGGTGGACAGGTTGTCGTAGCGGTCGAGCAGGTCCCGGACGCGCGGGTCCGTGAAGGCGCTTGTCTGCGCGAAGTGCGTCACCTTGACGTCGTTCTTCAACTCCGAGACGATCTTTACGGTCTGGTCGGAAAGGCTGAAGCGCTTGTTGGCGGTGGTGTCCCACGACTTGTTGTGGCGCTGCGCCAGGAAATTCGCCACGCCCAGCACGGCCAGGACAACCGCGACGTAAATGGCCACATAACCGCCGAACTTCGTTTGTTTCGAATTCAGAAAACTCATCGTGTTAGGACCTCCAGCGCAGGGATTCCATCGAGCGGGCCGTCAGGAAGAGCCCGAAGAAGATCACGGACACGTAGAAGATGACGTCCTTGCTGTCGAGCACGCCCTTGGAAAAACTCTCAAAGTGCTGAAGCACCGACAGGTAGGCGATCACCTTGCCAGTCGCCGAGGTCTCGAACGCCGTCACCCAGTCGAGCACCCACAGCAGCAGCGAGATGGCGAACGAGGCGACTCCCGCCACGATCTGATTCTTCGTGCACGTGGAGATGAACGTGCCGATCGCCAGCAGGCACCCGCCCTGAAGCAGCAGGCCGAGGTAGGCGATCACCATCGGTTTCCAGTCCGGCTTCCCGTATGCGAACAGCCACACCAGGTTGATCGCGCTGACCCCGAGGATGGCGCCGTACATCAGCACAGCCGCTAGCCACTTGCCAAGGATGATTTCGAGATCAGTGACCGGCGAGGTGGTCAATAGCTCAATCGTGCCGGAGCGCTTTTCTTCCGCAAACAGCCGCATCGTGATCATCGGGATCAGGAACAGCCCGATCACCGACACGTTCATCAGCACCGGCCGCACGATCCACTCGTTCAGATCCATCGGCATGGACCGTCCCATCATCTGTGACTCCATGCCGCGCGCTACGAAGATCGCCGTCGCCGCGTAGAAAAAGTACCCGGCGATCAGCGCGAAAAACACCATCAGCCCGTAGGCGATGGGAGACGCGAAATAACCCTTCAGCTCTTTCCTGCAAATGACCAGGATGTTACCCATTGTTTTGTTCCGCCTTCTGAGAGGAGGTCAGTTCAATAAACACTTCTTCGAGTGAGAACGCCGCCGCGTGCAGCTCATGAAGCTGCCAGCCCGACTGCACCACCGTGCGCGCGATCTCCGGCCGCACCCGCTGGCTCTGTTGCGTTTCCACTTCCAGCCGCACCGCGCCGCCCTTGCCCTCGCCGGTGGTCACCCGCGCGACACCCTCGATCTTCGCCAGCCGCTCCCGTGCCGCATCGGCGTCCACACCGGACACCTCAACCAGCACCGCCTCCGATCCCCGCAAACGGTGGGTCAGGTTGTCGACCGTATCGGTCGCGACCAGCTTGCCTTTGTTGATAATTACCACGCGTTCGCAGGTGGCCTCCACTTCCTGCAGGATGTGGGTTGAAAGGATGATCGTGTGGTTCCCGGCGAGCGACTTGATCAGGTCGCGCGTCTCGATGATCTGCTTGGGATCCAGGCCCGAAGTGGGCTCGTCGAGAATCAGAACGTCCGGGTTGTGGATGATCGCCTGCGCCAGGCCCACCCGCTGCCGGTAGCCCTTGGACAGCTTGCTGATCAGCTTGGTCTGGACATCGCCCACGGAGCACCGCTCGGAGACCTCGGCGACCCGCTGCCGGACTTCTGATTTTGGGACTCCCTTCAGCCGCCCCACAAACTCCAGGTACTCCTTGACTTCCATGTCCGGGTACAGCGGCGGAGTCTCGGGCAAATAGCCGAGCCGCTTTTTCACTTCCATCGATTGGGTGGTGACATCGTATCCGGCCACTTCCGCCCGTCCCTCGGTGGCGGGCAGGAATCCGGTCAGCACCCTCATGGTTGTCGTCTTGCCGGCTCCGTTCGGTCCCAGAAAACCTACGATTTGGCCCTTGGTGACTTCGAAGGAGACGTTATCTACCGCGACCGTGCGCGCGTAGCGTTTGGTCAGGCCCTCAACTTTGATCATCTTCTCTCCCGGATTTTGGGATTGCTCAAACCCTCTATGATATGGGGACGCGCAAGGGGGTGTCAACGTAACGGCGGGACGGGCAAGCGTTGCGGCCGGGCTGCAAATAATGTTTCAATTTGATGAATGAGGTGGACGCTCGCGGCGGCCGGTCTCCTTTGCGCTCAAGCGGCGGCAGGCACGGAGTTCTACTCCTGGCACACCATGGACACCGGTCTGGTGAAGACCAGGCGCTGGGACGTTGCCTTCCACCATCGTACCCGCTCCCGCCACGAATTCAGCTTCCTCGACCAGTCCCGGATCGGAACGCTTACCCGCCTCGCCCTGTCTGGCCGCGCCAATGTGCTTCTCGGATACTACTTCCAGCCCCAGCAGATCCGGACGGCCACCTGGGTGCGGGGCCAGCGTTTTTTCGGCGGTGTAGAAGGGATCCTGTACCGCGGAAACCGGTTCACTCTCAACACACGGGCGGTCGCCGAGCGCCACATCGGGACCGGCCGCCCGGACTACAACCGCTACCGCACCATGGGGCGTATTACGTTCGGAAAACGAAAAATAAGGCCATTCATTCAGAACGAAATCCTGGCGGTAAACAACGGATTTCACTCCACCCGCAACGCCGGCGGAGCTGTCGTTCAGATCAGCCCCGAAACGACTCTAGAAGTAAGCTATTTGTACGACACTCGGCGTACGTTTTGGGGTGGAGACCGGCAGGCACTCGTTACGTCTATCCGTTGGAATCCCCGCTGGCGCCTGGGTCTAAAATCCAAATAAATATCTGGACATTTACCCCGCGAAAGGCGCACGATAGGGACATGCCCGCCTTTGACTTGATGCGCATCCATGAGCTCAAGCGCCGCATGGTGAGTGAGCGGAACCTCCACTCCATAGTGGATTACTACATCGACAATCTCGGCATGGACCGGGACTTCCTGGGACTCGGGGCTCCGGTCGAGCCCGAATGCCTGCCCAGCTACATCCAACGGGGGATCTCCCAGTTTGTCGCCCGGGTCATGGGGCCGGTGGGGTGCCTGATCGAATTGCTGCCGGTCGAGATCCCAGGCGCCCAGCTCATGCACGGAAACCTGGCCGTCAACGGAGGCCACGGACTGTTCGTCTGGGCCACGGATCTCGACCTGGGCATCGTGACCTTCCACGCCGAGACCGCCGACGGAAATGTCCACTGCGGCCGGGTGACCATGACGCGCCTCGAGGAACTCTCTCCCTCCAGGGTGAACTGAGGCCGGCTGGACATCCTCCCCGAAAAGGCGGAGGATAGGGGTATGCCCGGTTTCGACATGTCGCGAGTCCTCGAGTTGAAGCGGAGGATGGTGAGCGAGACCAACATCCCCGAGATCGTCAACTACTTTCTCGACGAGTTCGCAACCAATTCCGACTTCATGGAGGCACAGGAAACCGTCGAGTGGGACCGGCTCCCGGATGTCCTCAAGAACGCCATCTACGAGCTGATGCAGCGGATCCTCGGTCCCAAGCGCTACGTGATCGGGATCTCCTCGTTCGAAGTCCCCGGTTGGAACCTCCTCCACGGTTCGCTCACGATTGACAACAAGCACGGGTTGTTCCTGTGGGCTCCGGACCTCAACACCGGCATCGTCAACCTCTCGATTGAGACAGAGGCTGGAAACAACCACACGGCCCGGTTCACGCTCGCCTGGCCCGAGGACAAGGCCAAGCGCTGGGTCAACTGAACCGGCCGGTTATGGCGCCGCCAGCGCCATCACCTGGAATCCGCCGTCGACGTAGAGGACATTGCCGGTGACGCCCCGTCCCAGGTCCGACGCGAGGAACACGGCGGTGTCGGCCACCTCGGCCGGATCCGTGTTCCGCCGCAGCGGCGCCATCGCCAGCATCCCCTCGAGGATCTTGCCGAAGTCCTTGACTCCCCGCGCCGACGCCGTCTTGATCGGTCCGGCGGAGATCGCATTCACGCGGATTCCTGCGGGACCGAGGTCATTGGCCAGGTACTTCACCGCCGCTTCCAGTGCCGCCTTGGCCACGCCCATCACGTTGTAGTTCTGAACCACCCGGACAGCGCCCAGGTACGACAGCGTCGTAATGGATCCGCCCCGCGTCATGAACGGACGGCAGGTCCGCGCAACAGCCACCAGCGAATAGGCACTCACGTCCTGCGCCAGGGCGTAGCCGGACCTCGAGGTCTCGACGAACGGCCGCGACAAATCCTCGCGGTTGGCAAAGGCGATCGAGTGGACCACGGCGTCCAGCGTCACCCCGTCCGCCTGGAGCGCTTGCGCCAGTCCCGCCAGTTCCTCGTCCTTGGAGACGTCGCAGGCGAGCACCTTGTCCGCACCCAGCTCCGCTCCCAGTTCTTCCACCGTCAGCCGCTGCCGCTCGCCCTGGTAGGTGAGCAGCACCCGTGCTCCTTCGCGCCGCGCTGCTGCCGCGATGGCGTGCGCGATGCTCCACTTGTTCGCAACCCCGAGAATCAGGACAGTCTTGTCCTGCAGCAAATTGGCCATAAACAGGCCATTGTACCAGTGCGCCGCAAGCGATAGACTGATTCACTGATGAGGATCAAGTTACCGCTTCAGCTCTTGGCCTGCTGTCTCGCTGCATCGGCCCAGCGTACGGCGTCACTCACGGGTACCGTGTCCGACGCTTCAGGCGCGGTTGTGGCTGGCGCCGCGATCCACGCGCGGAACACACAGACCGGTGAAGGGTGGCAGGCCTCCAGCAACAACCAGGGGATCTACAATCTTCCGCTTCTTCCTCCCGGCGCTTATGAAGTCCGCATCGAGAAGACCGGATTCAAGACCCACCACCGCTCCGGACTCGTTCTCGAAACCGGCGTCCCTTCGCGGGTCGACATCGCCCTTGAGGTCGGCGGAGTCGCCGAGTCCGTCACGGTGTCGGCCGAGGTTCCGCAACTCCAGGCGGAGACCGCGACGGTTGGGGCGGTGGTCAAACAGGAAACCATCGCCAACATGCCGCTCATTGACCGGCGGGCGGCGCAGCTCGCGCGCCTGTCGGGATTCGTGGTCCAGAACGGCACGGGATCGAACTTCACCATGGCGGGCGGGCGCGGTGACAACTCCGCCTGGTCCCTCGACGGCGGTGTGGTGCAGAACATTACGCTCGGCAACGCCACACTCGACTTCGACCCGCCGATCGACTCGCTTGAAGAGTTCCAGGTCAACATCAGCAACTACAAGGCCGAACTCGGGCGGACGGGGGGCGGTGTGGTCCAGATGACCACTCGCAGTGGCACCAACCGGTTCCACGGCACGGCCTATGACTTCATCCGGAATAATGCGCTCGAGGCCCGGCCGTTCTTTTCCGGTCCGGTAAAGCCGCGGCTCAGGCGCCATCAGTACGGCGCGAGCCTGGGCGGTCCGGTGAAGCGGGACCGCACGCACTTCTTCTACAGCTTTGAGGGAGTCCCGTTCTCCCGCGGCGCAGCGGTGTTTCAAAACGTGCCCGGACCCGGAGAAGCATCGGGCGATTTCTCACGCACCGGACGCGCGATTCGCGATCCGCTCGCCAATGCCCCGTTCCCCGGTGCGGTCATTCCGCAGTCCCGAATGGATCCTGTGGGCGCACGGCTCGCCGCCCTGTATCCCGCGCCGAACGTGGCTGGCGCTCCGTCCCGGAACAACAATTTCACCGCCAACCAGCGGACCGACAATCCGATGTACTATCACGTGGCGCGCATGGACCATGTCGTCAACGACAAACATCGCGTCTTCGGCCGGTTCCTCTCCTTCTACGGCAACACACGTGCGTTTCCGATGTGGCCCGAGCCGGGCACGGACAGCTTCCACGACAACCGCGACCGCAACTACTTCAACGTATCCGGAACCTGGTTCTGGAACGTGTCGCCGGAGTTCATCAACGAGCTGCGCTATAGCTGGGTCCGCCGGTGCGCGCCGAATTCGAACGGATCCGATGGCCTGGACTGGCCGAAACGCCTCGGACTCACCGGCACCAATGAGCGCTTCTTCCCGATTATCCGCGTCACCGGGCTGGCGGTGATGGGCCGCGACAACGGGCGCAACCAGTGTCCCATCGCGCAGAACATGATCCAGCACACGATGACCAAAGTCCGTGGCAAGCACACGCTGAAATGGGGATGGGAGTACCGCGCCTCCGAGAACAAGGACATCTTCTACGGTTCCGCCGGCGGCGACTTCGAGTTCAATCCCCAGGCCACCAACGACGCCCTCGCTTCGCTGCTGCTCGGCTGGACCAACCGCGCCTTCCGTGAGGACACGCTCCCGCTCATCACTCACGCCGACACCTACGGTGCGTTCGTCCAGACCGACTGGAAGGTGAGCCAGCGTCTCACGCTCAACCTCGGCCTGCGGTGGGACATGGACCAACCGCGCCACGAGATCGCCAACAACCGGCAGAACTCGTTTGACCGCGGGCTCCTGAACCCGGTGTGCAACTGTCCCGGCGCGGTCCGGTTCTCAGGGCGCGACGGCGTCAGCCGGTACGCGCACAACTTTGACAAGAACAACTTTGGGCCGCGCCTGGGATTCGCTCTGCAATTGACGCCAAAGACCGTCCTTCGCGGAGGAGGCGCCGTGGTCTACATCGGCCAATATGACCAGGCGACACCCATTGTCGCCAACCTTGGCTTCAGTGTCCGCGGCGAGTTTGTGTCGCCGGATGCCGGTCGCACCGCCGCATTCCTTCTCAGGGACGGGCTGCCGCCGATCAAGCTACCCGCCGAGGCCGATCTCACCTCATCGTTCGGGGCCGTCCGCCCAGGGCAACCCGTGACCACCGCGGTGGACTTCTTTGAGCCCCAACGCGCCAACGGATATCTGAACACCCTCAACCTGAACGTCCAGCATCAACTTCCGGGCCGGATGCTGGCCGAAATCGGATACCTCGCCACCCTCGGCCACAAGCTGCCCGCGCCCGACTTTCGCGGCATCAACCAGGTTCCGCCAGCCCTGATGGGGCCGGGCAACGCGCAGGTACGGCGGCCCTTCCCACAGTTTTCGAGTGTGCGGACCATCGCTCCGGCCATCGGAAACTCGAATTACCACGGACTGAACCTGAAAATCGAGAAGCGGGCTTCGGGAGGCCTGAGCTTCGGGGCCAACTACACGTGGTCCAAGCTGATCGACGATGTCGAGTCGCGAGGCGAGATTGGCGGCAACATCGGCGTCGGCGCTTTCGCCGACTTCTACAATCGTGGCGGGGACAAGGGCCTGTCCGGGAATCACATCGGCCACCGGCTGATCGCCAACACGGTGTGGGAAGTGCCGTTTGGACGAGGGCGCGCTCACGCCCTCTCGAATCCGGTGGCGAACCAGATCCTCGGCGGCTGGATCCTGGGGTTGATCCTCGAGCTCCGGAGTGGATCCTCGTTCGGCGTGGTGGAAGCGGCAACGGCCTCCGCCAACGCGTTCGTCGACACGCTGCGGTCGAACGTTGTGGGCGCCTACCAGGTGAATCCGGCCTGGAGGTCGAACGTGCGGTCTGAGCCGTTCTTCGCCACGGGGGCCTTCGCCGCTCCCGCTCCATTCACGCTCGGCAACGCAGGCCGCACGATCGCGCTCGGACCCGGGTCTGTTGCGGCTGACGTTTCGGTGCTCAAGGACTTCCCGGTGATCGAAGGCCACCGGATCCAGTTCCGCGCCGAAGTGCTAAATTTCCCCAACCATCCGAACTTCGGCCTTCCGGCGCAGGCGCGCGGCAATGCGAACTTCGGCCGCGTGGCATCGCTGGCGAATGGCAATCAGTCGCGGATCTTCCAACTCGGACTGCACTACAAGTTCTAAGCCTCAGGCCCTCCTGGCTTTACTGTGTCCGGGGCGGGAACGCCTCCACCGCGACCGCGGTCCCGCCGATTGGGAACGACAACGTCTCGGCGTCGGATCTCACCGCGGGCGTCGGCCCCCCGAGAATGTTGGTACGGATCGCCTCGGTCACTTGCCGGAAGTTGACCCGTTGGCCTTGAATGAAAAAGTCCTCGCTTGATTCAAGCTCCTGCACACCCTCGGCGTGCGCCATCAACAGCGGGACCGCCGTAAATGACCATGGCCTGCCGCGTAGCACCGCGACGAGCCGGCCCGTTTGATAGGTTTCCGGAAGTTTCGAGTCGCGGACCGCCGGGAATTCATCGTAGTAGAGCCTGAACCGGACCGCGTCGCCGCTCACCGGGACCGGCCGTGCGTGGATCAACGCGTCCATCCGCAGGAGTTCCAGGCGGATGGGTGTCGAGACCACCGTGAACCGCGCCGTGTTCTCCCCGGCCTCGCCGTTAAACAGGAGCGGGCCTGGCACCCCCGCAAGCTGGGTGAGGTAGGCGACCACCGTCCCGTTCCGGTTGATATCCAGATTGAACCGGCCAAGATAGCTCGTCACCAATTGCCCGGGCGGGACGCGCTCGACTGCTGGAACCGACCATGCCGCGTTTGCGGCCGCAGCCACGATCAGAAAAGATTTCATAAAGGCACTCCTCATAGAAGAATTTTCCCGCAACCGCCTCTCCAGGTGGTGGCGGTCTTGTAAAAGTAGTGTGAAGGACCCTACCTCGCCGAGCCGATGGCGACCGTGGCGGCGTTGCTGGCTTGTCCTGCCGCCGATAGCACCACTTGCGCGGTCCCCGCCTCCAGTCCCTCGGGTACCACCACGTTCACCTGGTAGATCCCGGCGAACCCCGGCGCCAGCCCCGCGAACAGCACCTGGGCCGTTTTCCCGCCAATCACCACCGTGACCGGATTCACAACCGAGCTGAGCGGCGACGACGGTCCCGCCGCCCCAGCAGCGGCCGCGGGCGTAACGGCTCCGAGCCCGGCGCAGTAGATCACCAACACGTCCCCGGGCGCGGCAGGCGATTCCGCGCCCGCCAGGAACTGCGTCCCGCCGCTTTGCACCGCGACAATGATTCCCTCGCCCGACCCGGTCTGGTTCTTGGTGAAGATGGCCGGTTGGGCGGCGGCGACCACCACCGGTTCCGGCGCCGACATCCGGGTCCCATGCCGCACCACCAGTTGCTGCACCACATTCACCGGCACGTCGTACGGAATCACGGCGTTGATCTGGCCGTCGCTGGTGAACTGGAGCGGCAGCCTGCGTCCGGCCAGGACCGCCTGCGTCCCGCCAAGCTCGGCGCTCAACGGCAGTGCGGGCGACGAGCTGAGTCCCGCGGCCATCCCCTTCCCGAAAACCGCGACATAGGATCCGGGCGCCACGGGCGTAAGCGGCTGGAAACTCGCCGCGCTCAGCACGCCTCCCGCGCTAATCTGCGGAATCGCCAGCCCTTGGTTGGCCGCGCCACCTATCTGCACGGTCCCCATCAACTGTGGCACGGACGCCGATTCGACGGCCGCTGCGAGCACCACGTTCTGGGCTCCAGCCCGCGGCTGCCAGGTGCCCGCCCAGCGGCCCCCTCCGGCGGAGACGAGCGGCAGCGGCGGATCCCCGTTGCTGAACGTGACCGCCGCCGAGCCTTGAATCAGAGGATCTCCGCAGTCGTCGGCCACCAGCAGTTCGAGCGCGCTCGGCCACGATGCGTTCACCGCGAATCCCGATCCGAGTGTGGTAAACACCGGAACCAGCCGCGTGGGAGTGCAGCCCTCCGCCAGGCGCGCGCCGCGCGGAGCCGTGGATCCGGGGGGCAGCGCCACGAGCACCACCGCGACCCGCCGCACCGACCCGGCGAAGCGCAGGATCAGCTCGGCCTGGTGGACCCCGGGCGGCACCGCGGCCGCGGGGTCACGGACCACCTGCACGGATACCGCCGCGCCGGGTGCGACGGCGGGTGCCTGGACGCGAGGGGTGAACCACTCGACGCTCCCCTCAAACGCCGTGGACATCGAGATTGCGGCTTCCCGTGCTGAAGCGTTCGTCACCGTGATCACTGCCGGAGGCGTCGCGGCGCCGGGCCGCTGGACCAGGATCAGCCCCGCGGGACTCACCTGCGGCGCGAGCGTCCCCGCCGCGGCCGCCACATTGAGCAGCACGGTGACCGTCCGCGGCGAGTCCGGCGTATCGGCGCGGACCTCGACCTGTCCGAAGTACTGGCCCGCTGGCAGTCCTTGTGCGTTGGCGCGGACCGTGACCGCATTGCCCGCGGCCGCCGCCTGGAGCCAGCCTCCTCCCGACACCGTGCCGGCCGCAACCGTGAACGCCGTACCGCCGCCAACGTGAATCACCTGCGCCAGGGCGGCCGTGCTGCCTTGCTCGGCTTCGAACGTCAGCCCGGACTGTGAAACGATCAGCCCGGCCGAGGCGGGCGTAACCGTCGCCAACACCGGTGCGCTGAAGCTCTCGGTTCCGCCCGGCGCGCTGATCCGGACCAGGCCTGGGTAGAATCCCGCTGCCAGTCCCGCGGGATTCACCGTGACCGGAATTGTGGCCGTTGAAAACGGTCCGGCGCTGCCCCCGCCCGCGATGCTGAGCCACGGACGGGATTCGCTCAGCGATGCCGTGAGCGTCCGGGTCTGGCTGCCGCGGTTCGTGATCCGGATCTGCTGGGTGAGCGGCTGCCGGCTGCCCTCGGGAAAGGTGAACTGGAGGGCGCCGGTCTCGATCAGGAGTCCACCCGGCGCGCCTGTGATCTTCATCGCACCCTCGACCGTCATGGTTTGGACGAACGTCTTGCCATGGCACGTCTTGCACGTAATCGTGCCGGGGATCCTCACCCGGAAATCGCCGGCCTGCGACGGTACGCCGCGGATCCGGCCAAGCGCGGCCGCGAGTCCCGGCGGGAGTCCGGACGGCGCGCCGAACGCCACGGTCGCTGGATTCCCGTCACCTTGACCGCCGCCCGGCGGCTCGATCGCCTGGTCGTACGGTACGCCGACGGTGCCTGGAGCCAATTGGATCTGCACCGTGCCCCGGTCGTTGGTTTGGGCGAACAGCGTAGTGGAAACAAGGACTGCGACAAGGCGCGCCGGGCGGATCATGACACTCGGCCGCCAACCCTGAAGCCGTACTCAGGGAAAATTGTAGAATTGGGCGAAGAACATGGCTGTTCAAACTCTGGTCTCGCCCGAGCAGTACTTGGCGATGCGCGGGCGAGTTCGATGCCATGCCCATCTACCGCGGCTCCAGGCGGGGAACTCCGGACCTCGCGATCGAGATCGTTTCGAGTAACGGCCGGGCGGACGGCTGCCACAGTTCTCCAGGAACGGGACGTTGGTGGATATGGGCGAGGAGCGCCCAACAACGGTCCGGACGATGCGGGAAATGGCTCGCTGCGTTCGAAACCGTTTGATCGAGTTCGCGGTCGATGGCCATGGCCCGCGCACGGATTCAGCGCGCGAATCGGGCACCCAGTCACCTTGACAAGGCGGCTGGATTGCCGCGCGCGCCGTGTCCCTGCACTCGACCCAGCCGCCGCGCTGGGGAGATTCGCGGAAGGCGCGCGGAAGTTCAGGGCCGTGATCGCGGCGATTTGAACGTCAAGCTGCGCGATCGCAACGGTCCGCCGCATGGCCTCTTTCGCATCCGGGCGATCCGGGAATCATCGTGCGCCGTGCTGGGGGAATTGAGCCCGCACGCACCTAGACTCAATACTGTTCACTTAAGAACATTTTTGTGATATCCTGTTTTAGGGCGATTGCCTCCACAAGGAGGCGATCGCATGACAATCACAGCCGTCGAGTCTTCCACACTCGCAGCGGTAGGCTATGACGAA
>VFZX01000118.1 GCA_016871015.1 Acidobacteriota bacterium
TCTGACACCAGCCGGAGCCAATGCGATCTTCGGTCTCTCATTCCTCCAATATCGTTCCCCCCGCCGATTTCGGGAAGAGGGAATCACCGGACGCTTACACACCATCAGCAGCCGTCCGGGTGCGACAGCGGCGAGCGCGGGCCGGTTGTCGATGACGCCATCGGTGTTGGGTACGCTGACCGGACCGGTCCACCCGGCGCCGCCGTGATACAACACCTGCTCGAAGTACACGGCGCCGACGCTGCCGGCCCGCTGGGTCCGCACCAGGACGGGCGATCCCATGCGGTAGGCGAGAAAGACCGCCCCGTTTGAATCGATCGCCAGGCGCGGAAAACTGTTCAGCGGCCGCTCGCCGGTCCCAAGAGTGCTGGTGCCCGACTGTGCGCGCGGCAGGTTATACAGCTCGCGTGGACTCATCGGGAGCGCCTGCTCGATGCGGTCCGAGGGCGTGAACGCCGAATTGCCGTCGAAACATTTCAGCGCAATATTGTGGAACTGGAAGAGCGGGACTCCGCTCTCCTCATGATTGCCCCAGTCCTTGCCCCACCCGGGCCGTGACGTCTCATAGGCGATCCAGAGCCGTCCCTTGGGATCGAATGCGGCCGAGGCCCGGACGTCGAACCCAGGCCCCGCGGCCACGGCTACCGGCGGCTCGCTCCGGACAGTGCGGTCGAACCGGAGCCGCCGGAAGTACACATCGTAGTCGCCCTTTTCATAGGTGTCCCACGCGATCGCGATACGGCCGCCGGGTCCCGCGGCGATGGTGGGATCCCAATCACTCGCGCGCGATTGCGAGACGAGCGTCTCCGGTGTGAAGCTGTCGCCGTTCTGCGCCGCGGCGAGGATCTCCAGGTTGCCGTTGCGGAATGCCTGCCATGCGACCCACACGCGCCCGTTGGAGTCGGTGGCCGCGACGGGATTCAAGTCACTGCCTGGGTCGCGGGTGATCCGAATCTCGCCGGACCACCGCCCGCTGTCGAGCGTCCGGGCGAACAGGTCGAAGTTGCCTTGCTGGTTCGCACTCCAGATGACCCAGGTCCGGCCGCGCCCGTCCACCGCGGCCGCGGTGCGCATCACGTCCTGTCCGGGTGCCGACACCGGGATCTCTTCGCTCCACACCCGCCGGGACTTGGAATAACGCTTCAAGATCACCTGATCTCCGCCTGCTGGGCGCGAGAGGAAATCGAAGTTCGTGAATCCGCCCGTGGGCGCTGCCGTGAACGCGAAGTTGCGGTCCCCATGAGTGAAGCGGACGAAGGTGGCGAGCACCTCGCCGGGAGTCTGGAACACGGCGGGAAAGTCGTCCTCTTCGTCCGAGACGGTGAGCGCGCGCGTTGATGGCACGCGATCCACGGCGGCGCGCCCGTTGAGGAAGGCGCGGCTTACCGCGAACGGAATCTCACCGGTGACGAAGCTGAAGGTGCCTTGCCTGGTCTCGATGGTGACGGTGGCGCGCTCACCAGAGTTCTCGAGCGCAACCAGGAGCCCGTTCTCGATCATCGGACCCGGTTCGCCGCGCAGTGCCGCCAGCGGGGCTGGCGCCGAGCGGTGCGTCTCCATCTTCCAGGAACTCCCGTTCACTGCGTCGTTGGCCGCGAAGCGCCATCCTTGCACATCGGAGACACGTCCGGTGGATACACGCGCGGATCCGTCCCACGCCGTGGGCCCGTTGTCGCCAATGCCGAGCCGGATCCGGTAGCTGACGGTGTCCGGCACCGGAGTGCTTGGGGTTGGAGGAGCCTGCGATGGCCACAGCATCCAGCCGGCGCCGCCCAGCGCGGCAAGTCCGCAGGTCCACAGCGCGTGGCGCTGCATCTAAAACAGCACCTTCAATCCGAGCTGGACTTGCCGCGCCGTGCTGACGGTGCCGCCCACCCGCCCAAACTGCGGATTGGTGAACATCGTCTGCGGAATCCCGAAAACCGGATGATTGAACAGATTGAACGCCTCAATGCGCAACTGTGTTTTGATGCTCTCGGTGATCTTGTCCTCGCGGAAGAGCGAGAGGTCGATGTTCTCGTAGCCATCCGTGCGAATCTGATTGCGGCCCGCGGTCCCGAAGGTGAACGCGGCTGGAGCGGCAAACGCGGACCGGTTGAACCACTCTTCCGGTGTGGGTTGCGCGCGCCGCGCGTTACCGATGAGATTGGGCCGCGCGCGGCTCTGCGCATCGAACGCTCCAACGTTGGCGACATCAATGTTCATCACCGGTGTGAAGGCTTGTCCGCTACGCATCAGCGCGATCGCGTTGATTTGCCAATTGCCCGCGATACGTGCGGCCAGACCGTCCGCCACCCAGCGCTTACCGCGTCCGAACGGCAGCTCATAGATCAACGCCGCCGAGAAGTTGTGCGGGATGTCGTAACCCGAAACCGAACGCGAGCTGTTCGGGTCGTAGGCGTTCTGCAGCGATTGGCTTTCGACACCGAACTGTCCGGAAGAAGCCACATCGATTGCCTTGCTCCACGTGTACGCGATCAGGTAGGACACGCCACCCGACATGCGCTGTTCGCCTTTGAACTGGAACCCATGATAGGTTCCTTGTCCGATACTGCGGTCGTAGCTGACCACGGGTGCGTGCGGCCACAGCGCGCGCGGGGCTACGGGTCCGGGCCCAGGGGTGAGCGCGGCGTTGTAGTTACCGGAGATCGGACTGCGCAGGTTGTGTGATCCCACGTATCCCATGGTCACCGCGACTCCGGCGCTGAATTCTTTTTGGATTTCGAGATTCCACTGCTCCGAGTAGGGATTCTGAAATCTGGGATCGTAGAGGAATCCGGTCTGGCGGATCGGTGTCGGATCCGGCACGCGGGGATCGAACTGTCCGAATGGCAGGTCCGCATTGAACTGCACGGTGGTCCGGTTGAGGTTCTGGCCGTTGAAGCTGTCCGCGCCGGGCCACTTGCTGCCGTTCTGTGCCTGCTGGTTGACGCCCGCCTGCAGGTCATACAGGATGGCGCCGGAGGCACGGATCACCATGTTGGGCTGGATCCGGTAGGCGAATCCCAAACGCGGACCGAACATCTTGTAGTCGTTGGGCCGGATCTGCGAGTTGCCGGTGAACACCACCCACTGGCGGTTGAAGGCGTTGTTCGGATCCACCAGGCAGGGCGGGCGCGACGACGAGCAAGCCTGCGGCTGCGTGCGGCCTGTGATGAATTGGCCGGTGCTCATGTCCCACGTGCCGGCGGCTCGAGGCTGTAGGCTGGATTGCGGACCAGATCCCAGCGCATGCCGTAGTTGACGGTGAGCTTGGGTGTCGCGCGCCAGGAGTCCTGGAAGTAAAAGGCCCACAACTGCGACTCGAGTTTGAAATCCGGCCGGTTGTAAAGGGAATTGTCCTGTACGCCGAGGACGAATGAGGCGACATCGGAGCCGGTGGTTCCGGGACGGTCCAGGTCGGCTGTCTGGAGCGAGTTGAATCCAAGACTGCCATCCACCTGAGCGTTGGACCAGGGTTGGCGCACGATCTCGCCGCCGAACTTGAAGTTGTGGTTGCCCGACGTCCGTGTCACGTCTGAGCGCCACTGCCAGCCTTGCATCGGTCCGAGCTTGCGAATCCGCGCGCTGACGCCGCCGAACGCGCTCGGCAAGTTGATGCCGGGAGCGGTGAGATCCGGGTGATCGGGCATGCCCTTGAAGAAGTTCCCGATCAGCCGCGTTGAAGTGATGAATGGCGAGTCGCTGGCTGTCAGACTGCTGAAGCCGAACAAGCTGGTCCACACGGTTCTCGCACCGAACAGATGCGTGTAGCTGGCGCCGAAGTTGCTGGCGGGCGTGTCGGTGCCTGTGCTGGTCCCGCGCAACGCCTGCGCCGCGCGCGTGTTCTGTTGGCCCCAGGTGTAGCGGGCCCAGGCGAAGTTGGTCGCGGAGAAGTTGTAGTCGGCACGCACGTTGTACTGGTCGGACGGAAAACGCTGCGGGTCCGTGTTACGCGCGTTGAAGCCCGGAAATCCCGTGTTGATCTCCTGCGGGATGACGGTTTCGGCCCAGGCCTTCGTGGAGGGATTGATGCGCGTTGCCGGAATAACGTTGCGGGGAAACGGATCGCGTGCCGTGCGCAATGCGCTCTCCGGATGTGGACGGCTGGAAGCGGGGTCGAAGAGCGGGCGCGTGGCCGTGCTGAAGTCGCCGCCCAACTCCGCACGGGTTGGCACCAGCGACAGCCGCGCGGAAGGGTTCGACTGCCGGTATCCTTCGTAGGAAAAGAAGTAGAACGCCTTGTCGCGCCGGATCGGTCCGCCCACGGTGCCGCCGAACTGATTCTGGCGCAAGGGAGGTTTGCCCGCGGTGAAGAAGCCGCGCGCATCCAACTTGTCGTTGCGGAGGAACTCGTACAGTGCCCCGTGAATCGCGTTGGTCCCGCTACGGGTCGCCACGTTCACAACGCCGCCGGTTACTCCGCCGAACTCAGGCTGGTCGGAATGGGACTGTACCTTGAACTGGGACAGAGCGTCGATGCTCGGCGCCACGGCGTAGGTGCCCATGAAGTGTCCGTTGTTGTAAACCCCGTCGAGCGTGAAGGAATTGCTGCGGTTGCTTTGTCCGTTGATGGACGGGAAGACGATCGTTCCCACCCGCTGCACCTGTGCCCCACCGTTGTTCTGGCCGACGCTGACGGGAGTCGCGCCGGGCGTCAGTGTCAGAAGCTGCGTGAAGTTCCGTGCGTTGAGGGGAAGTTCGAGGATCTTTTCCCCCGTGACGACCGTTCCCAGTTGCGCGGTCGCGGCTTCGAGCAACGCCGTATCCGCGGTGACGCTCACCGTTTCACCGACCGTGCCCAGCTTGAGCTGAACGTCGAGCGTCGCCGTCTGATTCACGTCGAGAGTGATGGCCGAGGCTGCGGTCGAGAATCCGGTGCTCGACACCTCGACACGGTACGGACCCGGGATCACGTTGACGAACACGTAGGCGCCTGCCTGGTTCGAGGCGGTTGAGCGCACCACGCCCGAAGCCGTGTTCGTGAGCTTCACTTCGGCTCCGGGAACAACGGCGCCCGCGGGGTCGCGAACCGTTCCGAGCAACTGGGCATTCTGGGTTTGACCGGTAGCAACGGCGGCACCGGCCAACAGAAGAGAGACGAGCTTTAGGCTGAACATGGCGTTGGTTCTTAAATGTACTTTCCCGGCTGTCCGTTCGCAACGGAGCCTCCGCTACCATGGATACCCATGGCATTGTATCCCGGCACCGGCCGCGAGGCTCGCATCGCGTATCCGGATCTCGTGTCTCTCGTCTCGCGGATCTTCGGTGCGCTCGGCATGAGTTCACACGACGCCGGGCTCCTCGCCGACACCTTGGCGATGGCCGACCTGCGTGGGATCCACTCGCACGGCGTGCTCCGTGTCCCCGACTACGCGGCCAAGCTCACCACGGGCGGGGTGGACCCGCGCGGAGCTCCGCGGATCGTGCGCGACCAAGGCGCGGCGCTGGTCGTCGACGGCGGGAACGCGATGGGCCAGATCGCCGCCCACTTTGCCATGGAGCGCGCCATCGGGCGTGCGCGGACCGCCAATGTCGCGCTGGCCGCGGTCCGCGGCAGCAATCACTGTGGCGCCATGTTCTACCACGCGATGCAGGGGTTGAGTGAAGGCATCATCGGACTATGCGCGACGAATGCGCTGCCCACGATGGCGCCGTGGGGAGGGATCGACAAGATCGTCGGCATCAATCCTCTGGCGATCGCCGTGCCCGCGGGCCAAGAATCGCCGCTGGTGGTCGACACGGCTTTCAGCTACTCCTCGCATGGCAAGATCCGCGTCTACCATCAGAAGGGCGAATCCATCCCGCCGAACTGGGCGTTCAACAAGGACGGCGCGCCGACCACCAACGCCGCCGAGGCGATCGAGGGATTGCTGCAGCCGATCGGCGAGTACAAGGGCGTGGCGCTGGCGGTCCTGTTCGGCGTGCTGTCGTCGCTGCTGGCGGGCGCGGCGTATGGGACTGAGCTGGGCAATATGGAGTCCGGACCCACGGCGGGGCTCGACGGCCACTTCTTCCTGGCGATTCGTGTGGATGCATTCGAGGAGCTGCCGCGGTTCCGGGCGAGGGCGGACGCCGTGATCCGGCAGATCCGGGAGGGAAGGCGGGCCGCCGGTGCCGCGCGAATCCATGCGCCGGGTGGACTCGAAGCGGAGATCGAGCAGCGCTACCGGGAAGAGGGAATCCCGCTGAACGAAGTGACGCTTGATGGACTGCGCACGGCCGCCGGGCTCGCGGGTGTGAGCATCGCGCCATGAGTCTGTTCATGGTCCTGTTGTTCCTCTCGGCCTGGATCAACTACATCGACCGCGGAAGCCTGAGTGTCGCCGCGCCGCAGCTTGCCGCGGAGCTGAACCTGTCTTCACGCGAGACAGGCTGGCTGCTCTCGGCCTTCTTCTGGACCTACACGCTGTTCCAGATTCCGGGCGGCTGGCTGGTGGACCGGTCCAACGTGAAGCGCGTGTACGGAGCGGGACTCGCGCTGTGGTCGGTGGCGACGGCGTTGTGCGGACTCGCCAGTGGATTCACGTCGCTGTTCCTGTTGCGCATGCTGCTGGGCGCTGGACAGGCGGTCGCGTTCCCGTCCTACAACAAGATCCTGCAGCAGAGCTTCCCGGAACACCGGCGCGGACTTCCCAACGCGATGATCGACGTGGGAACCAAGGCAGGACCGGCGCTCGGGACATTCCTTGCAGGCACGGTGAGCGCGCAGTATGGATGGCGGGTGATGTTCGTGGTCCTGGGAGTGGCGAGCCTGCTGTGGCTGATCCCATGGGCATTCGCGGGTCCTGCGGCCACCGGGGAGAGACAAAGCGCCACGGGTCCGGGGCTCAGGGCGATCGTGGCGAATCGATCCGCGCAGGCGACGTTCCTCGGGCTGCTGACGTTTAACTACGCGTTCTATTTCCTGCTCACCTGGCTGCCGTCCTACCTGGTGAAGGAGCGGCACTTCTCGCAGCAGGCCATGGCTGTCTTTGGCGCGCTTCCGTTCGCGGTGACCGCGGCG
The DNA here is from genome assembly GCA_016871015.1 of Acidobacteriota bacterium. Classification (GTDB taxonomy): domain Bacteria; phylum Acidobacteriota; class Terriglobia; order Bryobacterales; family Bryobacteraceae; genus SYLY01. The sequence goes on from VFZX01000118.1 coordinate 6,986, forward strand.
GCTTCGTTATTTTGCGGCCGATTGTCGGACCAGATGATTGAGGGCGGGCGTCCGCCGTTGGCGGTCCGCCGCGGGTTTCTGGTGACTGGACTGGTGGCCGCGGGCCTGGCGCTGCCGGTGGCCACGAGCACGGACGAAACGCTGGCGCTGGCAGCGGTTGTCATCGCGTTCACCGGAATCGGGATCTGCACGTCGAACGTCTGGGCGTTCACGATGAGTCTGGCGGGACGCGCGTCGAGCCAGTGGACCGGGATCCAGAATGCGGTGGGCAACATGGGCGGAGTGATCGCGCCCGCCGTTACCGGTGAGATCTTGCACCGCACCGGTGTATTCTTTTCCGCGTTTGCCGCCGCGGCTTTCATGCTGCTGCTTTCGGCGGTCATCTATGGTGTGTGGCTGAGGGAGGCGCGGCCGGTGGACTGGGAATGCGAGATAGCCGGATCATGCCCTAGATGATCACGATATTGGAAGCCACGCGCCGCCGTCAGGCGAACAACGAGGCGACCGCGATCCGGAGCCCGGGCAGAATCCCTTCGGCTTCAAGGAATTCGCCAGGAGACAGAATCGAGGCCCGGCCTTCCGCCCGCCAAACGGTCACTGTCTTCGACCTGGGGAAGATGTTCCACACTGCCTTGGCGCCGCTGTCGAGGTAGAGCCGGGTCTTGTCCTCCACGTCTCCCGTTCTCTCACTGTCTGAGATCACTTCGATCGCGATGTCCGGACAGCCAAGCAATCCGCCCCGGTAGCGTGGCATTGACGCGAGAGCTTCGGTGCGAACAATGGCCACGTCCGGCTTGCACATTCGCTCTTCGTTTAACCAGAACGCGGTGTTCGTTAAGACCATCGCTGGGAAACCGTTAGCCTCGATCCAAACGAAAACCCGGACGCCAGCGCGAGTCTGTATATCGCCATGGTCGGCGCTCATCTCCGCCCTCTCGACGGCCCGGCCATGGTCATACTCAAGAAAGTCCTCCTCCTGACGCGGCAGCAACAGGAAGTCTTCGGGGCTCAGCAGGGCCTCAGCCGCAATCGCGCTCATCGGCATTCACCTGCCTGTATTCTATCAACCCATCGACACATTGACCACGGCCAACTCCGCCAGATCCAGCTTGCCGGTATAGATCGCCATCCCCAGGGCCGCATGGATCCCCAGCCTGCCGAGCGTCCGGATCTCCTCGACCGTGGTAATGCCCCCGGCCGCCGTGATCTCGTGCCCCGTGGCGGCCCGCAGCCGCTCGAACCAGCCGAGGTCCGTTCCCTGCATCATGCCCTCCTTGTCGACATAGGTGCACAGGAACCCGCCGCAATAGGGCTCCAACTGCCGGATCACCTGCCCGGCCGTGAAGTTCATCGACTCCCGCCAGCCCTTCACCACCACCTTGCCGTCCTTGGAATCGAGCGCGATAACGACCCGTTCCGCGCCCACCGCCTCCACGAGCTCGCGCAGGAACAGCGCATTGATTCCGTTATAGGCGAATGCCGAGGTGCCCACGATCACGCGGTCCGCTCCCTGTTCCAGCAGCTTCCGCGCCCGGTCCGTGGACCGCACGCCGCCGCCCACCCGGCACGTCGCGCGCGCCGTCAGGAACTCCACCAGCCCGTCGTTGGCTCCCCGCCCGATCGCCGCGTCGAGGTCGATCACCTGGATCACCGGGAACGCCTTGAAGCGTTCGAGCATCTCCTCGGGGGTCCCGCCCTCCAGCGCTTTGTCGCGCCCCTGGACAAGCTGGACCACCTTGCCGTCCATCAGGTCAATGCATGGAATGATCATCGGGCAACGGGACGCACCGGAATGCCGTAGTGGTCCAGGAACTCCTTCAGGTCGCTCACCGTGTGAGTGCCGTAGTGAAAGATCGATGCCGCCAGCGCCGCGTCCGCTTCGCCCTCGGTCAGCACCTTGAGGAAATGCTCGGGCTTGCCGGCGCCTCCCGAGGCGATCACCGGGATCCGCGTGGCGCGCGAAACCGCTCGCGTCAGCTCACAGTCGAATCCATCCTGGACCCCATCGGTGTCCATCGAAGTCAACAGAATCTCACCCGCGCCGAGCGACTCCCCACGCGCGGCCCATTCCACCGCGTCGATTCCCTCATCCACGCGGCCGCCCTTGGTGAACACGTTCCAGCCGCCTTCCGCGCGCCGCCGTGCGTCAATCGCGAGCACTACGGCCTGCGAGCCGAACTCGGCGCTCAGCTCGGTGATGAGCTCCGGCCGGTGCACCGCCGATGTGTTCACGCTCACCTTGTCCGCGCCCGCCAGGATAATCTTGCGGGCGTCGCGCACGGCACGGATGCCGCCGCCCACTGTCAGAGGAATAAACACCCGCCGCGCCGTCCGGAACACCACGTCGACCATGGTGTCGCGACCGTCAGCCGACGCCGTGATGTCCAGGAACACAAGCTCGTCGGCGCCCTGCGCGTTGTAGCGCTCGGCCAGCTCCACCGGATCCCCGGCGTCACGCAGGTTAATGAAGTTCACTCCCTTCACCACGCGTCCGGCGGTGACGTCAAGGCAGGGGATGATCCGTTTGGCGAGCATCTCTCTCAATAGTGGGCGAAATTACGCATAATGCGCAGGCCCAGCGGGCCGGACTTCTCCGGATGGAACTGCACTCCGAACACGTTGTCCTGCTGGAGCACCGCGGTGAAGCTGTCCCCGTAGCCGCAGGTGGCCACCGTGTCGTCGGTCACCGGCGCGTAGAAGCTGTGCGCGAAGTACAGGTACGGCCGCGTTCCCAGCCCGTCGAGCAGCGGAGACTCCTTCACCGTCTTGACTTCGTTCCAACCCATGTGCGGCACGCGGTCGGCTGTGGTGAAGCGGCGGACCATCCCCGGAAAGATTCCGAGCCCTTCGACATCCGGTGCCTCCTCGCTGCTGCTGAACAGCGCCTGGAGTCCCAGGCAGATTCCGAGGAACGGCGCGCCTGCCCGGATGCGGTCGATGAGCGGCTGCCGGACCCGCATCGCATCGAGCGACCGCATCATCTGTCCGAAATGTCCCACGCCCGGCAGGATGATCTTGCTCGCCCGGCGGAGCGCCGCTGCGTCATCCTCCACCTTGTACGGCGCGCCCGCCTTGGCCAGAGTGTTCTGGACCGACTGGAGATTCCCGGCGCCGTAGTCGAGGATCGTGATCATAGCAGCCCTTTGGTCGACGGTAGCTGATCCTTGAGGCGCACGTCAGTCGAACAGGCATAGCGCATGGCCCGCGCGAAGCACTTGAAGACCGCCTCGATCTTGTGATGGTTCGAGCGTCCGTACAGGACCTTGGCGTGGAGATTCGCGCCGGCATGGACGGTGAACCCGCCAAAGAAGTCTTCGACGAGCTCGGTCTGCAAGTCACCCACGAGCCGCACCTTCACGAGATCTTTATACACCAGCGCCGGACGTCCGCCCAAATCGAGCGCGACCACGGCTAGCGTCTCGTCCATGGTCTGCACGAAATATCCCGCCCGATTGATGCCCTTGCGGCCGCCCAACGCCTTGGCGAAAAGCTGCCCGAGCGCGATCCCCACGTCTTCCACCGTATGATGCTGGTCGACGTCCAGGTCACCGTCGGCTTGCAGCGACAAGTCGAACCCGCCGTGTTTGGTGAACAGCTCGAGCATGTGGTCGAAAAAGCGGATCCCAGTGTGGATCTCGTAGCGTCCTTTGCCCTCGATCGTCAGCTTGCCGCCGATCCGGGTTTCCTTGGTGTCGCGCTGAATGGAGGCTGTACGTTTCATTGGGAATCGAGCACTGCCGGCATTTGATTGATGTCTTCGACCACCGCGGCCGCATTGTTGTCCGCGAACAAACGCAGCAGTTGATCCCGGTAGGCGGCGCCTGGCGCGGCCACACCGATGAACGGGACTCCGGCTGCCGCGGCCGCGCGCGCGTCATCCACCGTGTCGCCGACGAACCACAGCGCGTGATCCGGATGCCGCTGCCGGATCAGATGCAGTCCCTCGGGATCCGGCTTGCCGCGGCGCACTTCATCGGCGCCGATCAGCGGATCAAACTGAAGTCCGTTGGCGAACCGGCGCAGCGTCATCCGCGCTTCTTCGGCTTCGCGGCCCGTGAATAGGGCGAACCGGTAACGCACGGCGAGGTCTTCGAGCAGCCCGGGCTTGGCGATCCATCGCTCGCGCGCCATCAGCCCATCGGGCACTCCGTCGACGATGTTGCCGAAAAAGATCCGGTTGAAATGCTCGACCACGGTGGCGAAAGGGACCTGCACGCCGAGGTCCCCGGCGATCTTCTGTGACAGAGCCCAGTCATTGTTCCAGCCACCCGCGTTCTTATACTCCTGCACCAGGTCACGGGTGATCGTCTTGCCAGTGAAGTGCCGGACCGTTTGGCAGATCGTCTCGCGATAGGAGTCTCCCACCTCCACCAGAACGCCGTCCATGTCGAACACGATCATCCGCTTCAAAGTAACGTCTCCAGTTCGGACAGGAACCGCCGTGCCTGTTCGCGCGTTCCCGCGGTCACCCGGACACAACCGGCGATCTCATAGCTGCGGTCGCGCACGAGTACGCCCTTGCCGCGGAGCTTGTCCCGGATCTCGATCGACCGCGGACCTATCCGGAACAAGATAAAGTTCGCCTGGCTCGGATAGTGCGGGATTCCGAGCCGGTCGAGTCCCGCGGCGATCTCCGCGCGGGCCGCCAGCGCTTCCCGCACATAGTCCGCGACGTAGGCTGTGTCCTCCACCGCGGCGCGGGCAGCCACCGCTGCGAGCTGGTTCACGCTGTAGGGCGACTGCGCCTTGTGCAGGTACCGGACGTTCGATGCTTGCGAGAACAGGCAGCCGATCCGCATCGCCGCCATGCCGTAGACCTTGGAGAAGGTCCGGCTCACGAACAGATTCGGATATTGGCTGAGCATCCCGAGCGCGGTGACGCCGGAAAACTCGAAGTACGCCTCGTCAATCAGCACCACGGCATGCCCTGCACGATCAAGGATCCGGCGGATTTCCGCGACGCCGATGCCGGTTCCCGTCGGGTTGTTCGGATTCGAAACCAATACCGCGCGCGTGTCCGGGGAGACGGCATCGAGCAACTCAGCCAAAGGGAAGCTCAGATCCTCGCGGTAGGGAAGCTCGCGGACATGGGCGCCCGCCAGTTCGCTATAGAAGCGGTACATCGCGTACGAGGGGTGTGGGATGAGCACTTCCTGGCCATCGTCGACAAAGGTGTTCACGAGCACCTGGATCGCTTCGTCGGTTCCGTTGGTGAGAATGAACTCCGTCTCATCCACTTCGAAGAACTTGGCCAGCGCCCGCCGGGTGTCCTGGTATTCGGGATAGACCGTGAGCCCTTCACCGCACAACGCGCCGCGCAGGGCTTCGACCACGCGGGGCGATGCCCCCACCGTATTCTCGTTGAAATCCAGGCGCAGCTTGCCAGCACGCCCACCCGTGGGCGGAGAGTAGGGCGCCATCCGCACAACCGATGGACGAGGCTCAAGCATCACGCCGTGCCTCCACCGACCGCGCGTGGAACTCCAGCCCTTCGGCGCGCGCTAAAGTAGTGATCGCCGGTGTCAGCCTGCGCAACGCGGATCCGGAGAGCTGCTGGACGCTGATCACCTTGACGAAGTCCGCCGCCGACAGCCCGCCGCGTACACGCGCAGCCCCGCCGGTGGGCAGGACGTGGTTCGGACCAGACGCGTAGTCGCCCGCCGCTTCCGGACTGTGGGGACCCACGAACACCGATCCGGCGTGGCGGATCCCGGGCAGCAGGCTCGCATCCTCAATGCTCAGATGCTCCGGCGCCATTTGATTCGACAAGTGCACCGCCTCCTCCAGGGTCTCGACAATCACGATGGCGCTGTTGCGGCGGATCGCCGTTGCGGCCACGGCGCCAGACTTGGCTCCAGCGAGTTCCTCTTCAATGTGCGTTGCCACTGCCCGCGCCAGCTCGCGCGATGTGGTCAGCAGGATCGCGCTCGCGTCCGTGTCGTGCTCGGCCTGCGCCAGCATGTCGCAGGCGATCCACCGCGGATTGCCCTCTGCCGCGATGATCAGGATCTCGGTCGGTCCAGCGACGAAATCGATTCCCACGTCTCCGGCGAGGAGCTTCTTGGCCGCCGCGACATAGATGTTGCCAGGACCCACGATCCGGTCGGCCTTGGGCACCGTCTTTGTTCCATAGGCGAACGCCGCGATCGCATGCGCCCCGCCGATTTGGAACACGTCCGCGGCTTTGAGATAAGAGGCGGTGCCGAGAATCGCGTCCACGGGATGGGGGGACGCGGCGCAAATCCGCGGCACGCCCGCAATCTGCGCCGGAATCACCGTCATCATCAGTGTCGACGGAAGTGGAAAGCGGCCGCTCGGAATGTAGGCCGCGACGCAGTCGAGCGGACGCACGATCTGCGAAAGCTGCACGCCGGCCGAGGGCTTCACGGCGCCCGGTTTGGGAAGTTGAAGTTTGGCGTAGGCGCGGATGTTGGCCGACGCCGTGGCGACCGCCTTCCGGAAGTCCGGTCCCACGCGTCCCCACGCCGCTTTCATCTTTTCAGGCGCTATGCGGAACGAGGAACCCTGGAACTGGTCAAACTTCCGCGCGAACTCGATTACCGCCTTGTCTCCCCGCGTCCGCACGGCGTCGAGGATCGGCCGGACCGCCTGCTCGGCTTCTTGCATCCGCGCCGCCCTGCGCTTGAACAGGGTGGCTGCGTCCGAGGATTTCAGTATCCGGATCATGGCGCTACATCACGATCTTGTTGAGCGGGTACTCGACGATTCCCTGTGCGCCTGCTTCTTTGAGCCGCGGGATGATCACGCGCACGGTCGCCTCGTCAAGTATCGTGTTGACCGCAACCCACTCCTCTTCGCTCAACTGCGAGATCGTGGGGCGCTTCAACGCGGGAAGAACGCTCAACACGCGCTGCAGGTTCACGCGCTCGACATTGAGCATCAGGCCGACCTTGCCCAGCGCGTTGATCGCGCCTTCCAGCAGCATGCGGATATCCTCGAGCTTGCGCCGCTTCCATTCGTCTTCCCAGGAGTCAACATTGGCGATGAGCTGCGTGTTTGACTCGAGCACGGTCTCGACAATCCGAAGCTTGTTGGCCCGTAGCGAGGATCCAGTCTCGGTTACCTCGACGATCGCGTCGGCCAGCACAGGAGGCTTCACTTCGGTCGCGCCCCAGGAAAACTCGACCTTCGCCTTCACTCCGTGCGCCGCCAGGTAGCGTTGCGTCGCCCCCACCAGCTCGGTGGCGATGATCTTGCCGTCGAGATCCTTCACCGACTGCACCGGGCTCGACTCGGGCACGGCCAGCACCCACCTTACCTTGCCGAAGCTCTGCTTGGCGTAGATCAGGTCAGCGACGACATGGACCTTCGCATCGTTCTCCATCACCCAATCGCGGCCCGTCAGTCCGGCGTCAAGCACGCCGTCGTCAACATAGCGCGCCATTTCCTGGGCCCGGATCAGCATGCACTCGATCTCAGGGTCGTCGATTCCGGGGAAGTACGACCGTGAAGAGACGTTGATGTTGAAGCCCGCGCGCCGGAACAGGTCCACTGTTGCGGATTCGAGCGAACCTTTGGGAATCCCCAGCTTCAGTTTCATCGGTCCTCAGCCTCCGTAGACCTGGGCCGGATCGTAGGTCTGAGTGTCGGCCGATGCCCACTCACCACCGTCGAGCTTGCGGAAGAAGCAACTCTCGAATCCCTCGTGGCACACGCCTGGGCCCAACGATTCGACCAGTGCCAACACGGCGTCCTGGTCACAATCGGTACGCAACTCCTTCACCACCAGACGATGGCCCGACGTTTCACCCTTCATCCACAGCTTGTTGCGCGAACGGCTGTAGAAATGGACAAACCCCGTCTCCGCGGTCCGCTTCCACGCCTCCTGGTTCATGAAGCCGACCATGAGGACGCGCTGGTTCCGCCAATCCTGCACAACGCAAGCCGCCAGGCCGTCGAGTTTGGTGAAGTCGAGTGTCATAGGGATAAATTCATGAGTGAATAAAACGAAGCCCGCCGTTTGGGTCCGGCGGGCTGTGCTTCCGATGTTGTTGGAGAAGATGCTAGAAGCCGGGCCGCCGATCGCACGTATGGTGCCGATGGTGGATCCGGTGATGGGCGCGAAACATGCGCATGAAGCTCCAATCATAACACACGCCGTGCTATTGTTGACCGGAAACGCTTATGGAAAAACTGACTGAAAGCCAGATCGCCGAGGCGCTTGCGCCCCTCCCCGGATGGAGCGTGGTGAATGGCAAGCTCCATCGCGAGTACCGGTTCGCAGACTTCATCCACGCCTTCGGATTTATGGCAACCGCCGCGATCGCGATCGAGAAAAACAACCACCATCCGGAATGGTTCAACGTCTGGAACAGTGTCGTGGTGGACCTGTCCACACACGACGCCGGCGGGATCACCGCAAAGGACACCGAACTCGCCCGCACGCTTGAGGCCCTTGCGGACAAGCTGCAATGAGGACGGTGACTCTGCTCCTGGCGGCCCTGGCGGCGGTGGCCCAGGAGCGCTACACGGGCTCCGCGGACCTCGACCGCGTGATCAACGAGGCCATCACGGCCCAGCAGATTCCCGGCGCGGTCGCCATGATCGGACAGCCAGGCAAGGTGCTTCACCGCGCCGCGTACGGAAAGCGCGTGCTCGTGCCAGCCGAAGAGCCGATGACCGTTGACACGATCTTCGATGCCGCCTCGCTCACCAAGGTGGTTTCGTGTACCGCTGCCGTGATGCGGTTATTCGAGCAGGGCAAGATCCGGCTCAGCGATCCGGTGACTGCCTACCTGCCGGAGTTCCAGCGCGGCAAAAGCGAGATCACCATCCGCCAGCTCCTGACGCATTTTTCGGGACTCCGGCCGGATGTGGACCTCAAGCCCGCCTGGAGTGGATACCAGACCGGAATCAACCTGGCGTTGATTGACAAGCCGGCCGCACGGCCCGGCGAGCGCTTCATCTATTCCGACATCAACTTCATCCTGCTCGGGGAGATCGTGCGCCGGCTCAGCGGAAAGACTCTCCCGCTGTTCGTGACCGACGAGGTGTGGCGCCCGCTGGGAATGTCCACCACCATGTACCAGCCCCCGGCCAGCCTGCATCCGCGGATTGCGCCGACTGAGTATTTGGAGGGAACAAAGACGCCTTTGCGCGGCAAGGTCCACGATGAGACCACGCGGTTCATGGGCGGGATCGCCGGACACGCAGGCATGTTTACGACAGCCGCTGACCTGTCGCGCTATGCCGGAATGATGCTCGGTGAAGGGAAGCTCGAAGGCGTCCGCGTGTTCCAGGCGGCGACGGTCAAGAAATTCACCGAGCCTGCCTCTCCCCCCAACCACACCCTGATCCGCGCGCTTGGATGGGATATCGACACCCAATACTCTGCGAATCGCGGGGAACTGTTCCCTATCGGATCTTACGGCCACACGGGGTTCACGGGAACCTCGCTCTGGATCGACCCGGTGAGCAAGACCTACGTGATACTGCTCGCCAACAGCGTCCACCCGGTGCGCCGTCCCCCGATTTCGGCGCTACGGTCAAAGGTGGCGACCATCGCCGCGGTCCACGCGGGAATCGAGACTGCCGGAGTGGCGCTAACCGGCTACAACGAGACACTGGCGGGTGCCGTCCGGGCCACCGCGCGCAATGGCACGACGCTGACCGGACTCGATGTGCTGGTCCGGGAGAAGTTCGCCCGGCTTCAAGGCAAGCGCGCCGGCCTGGTCACCAATCACACCGGGATCAGCCGGGACGGAAAACGCAACCTCGATTTGATGGCCGCCGCCGGTGTGAACCTAGCGGTGGTGTTCTCGCCCGAGCACGGGATCGCCGGCACGCTCGACGACGAGAATGTCGCGGACTCCAAGGACGCCGCGACCGGAGTCCCCGTCCGCAGCCTGTACCGGGGCAAGGACCGCAAGCCATCCGCTGAGTCACTGAAGGCGTTGGATGTCGTGGTGTTCGATATCCAGGATGCCGGCGCGCGCTTCTACACCTACATGTGCACCATGCTGAATGTGCTCGAGGCGGCAGGGGAGGCCGGAGTTCCGGTGATGGTGCTGGACCGGCCGAACCCGATTACCGGAACGGTGGTTGAGCCACCCATGCTTGAGATGCAGTTCTCGAGTTTCGTCGGCTGCTATCCGCTTCCCCTCCGGCACGGCATGACGCTGGGTGAGCTGGCCGGGATGATGAACGCCGAGCGGAAGCTGGGCGCCAAACTCGAGGTCGTCAAGATGCAGGGGTGGCAGCGCGGCGACTGGTGGGACTCGACCGGACTCCCTTGGATTAACCCGTCCCCCAATATCCGCGGTCTTCATGCGGCGACCCTCTACCCCGGCGTGGCGATGCTCGAGTACTCACGCAACTACACCGTGGGCCGGGGCACCGACGCTCCGTTTGAGCACGTGGGCGCCGAATGGATCGACGGGCCGCAATTGGCTGGCTACTTGAATGCGAGATCGGTGCCGGGTGTGCGGGTCTACCCGGTACGGTTCAAGCCGGCCTCGTCAAACCTGGCGGGCAAGGACGTTCAGGGTGTCCGCTTCCAGGTCACCCAAAGGGAGGTCTTCAATTCCGCCGGCCTTGGACTTGAAGTGGCGGCGGCCCTGCTCCGCCTATACCCGGGGAAGATCGACCTGAAGACAAACGCCAAGCTCATCGCCAATAGTGGCGTGATCGAAGCGCTCGCCCGGGGCGACGATCCCCGGACGGTCCTGCAACGCGAGACGGATACCCTGGGTCCGTTTCTCGCCCGGCGAGGGCTCCACCTGTTGTACTGAAGGCTAGTCGGCCTTGGCCGCGGAGCGGGTCTTGGCCGCTGGCGCGACCTTCACGGGCGCCACCGGTACCGGGACAGCCGTTTCCGCCCGCCGTCTGGCCTCCTGCAGCCACTGGGGAGGGCGTCCCCGCCGCTTCCCGGTTCCCCTGGACAAACGCTCCAGGGTCAAAATCGCTTCTTCGATTTGCGCGCGTTCGGCGCGCAAGTCTTCGAGTATTTTCGTCACATCCATGTTGTTATCCTCCCCAAACCGATTTCCGGCCTACCTGAGGCCTGCCAACCAAAATACCCCACAAGGGTCGAGCTGTTCCAGATTCAGAACGGCGGAATCTGGAATTAGCCCAATACGCTAGTATTAGCGCAATTCCCGCCAAAGTTCAAGTTTTTGTTCTGAATTCGGAACAGGGTGCGTTCCGGACCCGGCAACTCTAATTCCGGCGGCTCTTCCAGTAATAATACACCGGCAAACCCGCCAAAATCAGCCCCAGGCCAGCGACCGAACGCACTGGATTGTCGGCGAGCGTGCTCGCCAGCAGCGCCGCGGCCACCAAAACGAACAAGACCGGGACCACCGGGTACCCCAGTGTCCGGTAGGGGCGGTCGAGATCCGGGCGCTTTTTCCGCAGCACGATCACCGAGGCCGTGGCGAGCGCGTACAGGATCCAGCTCCCGAAAATCACGTAGTTGAACAGGTCGTTGTAGCTGCCGCTGAGCACCAGCACCGCCGACCACAGGCTCAGCGCCAGGATCGAATTGGCGGGTGTGCGGTATTCCGGGTGGACTTTCGCGATCCCTGGAAAGAACAGCCCGTCGCGGGCCATCGCGAACGGAACGCGAGATCCGGTGAGGATCGATCCGTTAATGGCGGCGAACATTGAGATCATCGCCGCCACGCTCACCGCGGCCGCGCCCCAATCTCCCCAGACCCGTTGCATCATCGACGCCGCCACCCGGTCGGCGCCCGCCACCTCGGCCGGCGTGAGCACGTAGAAGTAGGCCGCGTTGGTGACGAGGTACAGCGCCATCACCGCCAGCGTCCCCGCGATCAGAGACAGCGGCAGGTTGCGCCGCGGATCCTTGATCTCGCTCGCCACCATCGCCACGTTGTTCCACCCGTCGTAGGCCCACAGCGCCGCCACCAGAGCGGCAAAGAATCCCGCCGCGCCCCCATCAGCGGGGATCGCCGACGTGAAGTTCGCGGTGTTGCCCTTTCCCGATGTGAGTCCCAGAATGATGATCCCGATGATGCAGCCGACCTTGACGATCGTCGTGGCAATTTGGACGCCACCGCCCCAGCGGACGCCGATGTAGTTGAGCGCCGCCAGGCCCAGGATGACGCCGATCGAGGCGATCTGTCCCTGTTTGACCTCCAGCGGACCCAAATGGAACAGCGGCGCCTGAAGTCCCGGATAGAAATTGGCCAGGTAGAGGAAGAACCCCGATGCAAGCGTGGCGATCGAGCCGCTCTTGGCGACGAGCAACTGGGTCCAGGCGTAGAGGAACCCGAACAGAGGGCCGTAAGCCTCGCGCAGGTAGACGTACTCCCCGCCAGCCTCTGGCATCGCCGCGGCTAGCTCGGCGTACGTCAGCGCGCCCGCCAGGCTCAGCAGTCCGCCTACGACCCACACCACAAACAACATCTCCACGGAGCCGACCCTTTGGATCATGGCTTGTGGCACCAGGAAAATCCCGCTGCCGATCACAGTGCCGATGACGATCGCGACGGCGCCCCACACGCCGAGGTCGCGGCGGAGCGCATGAGTTTCAACCATTGGAAGGAGACTCCTTGAGAATGAAAGATGCCAGCCACGCGGTGGCGAATGTCACAAGCGAGCCGGTCAGCACGTACCAGGTAAAGGCCACCGGAGTGGCGAACTTCACGTAGAGGATCACCACCAGCCCGGAGACCATTCCGGCCATGGCGGCGCGTTCACCAACGCGGCGCGTCAGCACGCCGAGCAGGAACACGCCGAGAAGGGATCCATAGATCATTGAGGCGATGCCGAGTCCGGCTTCGAGCACCGACTTGACGCCTTGCGCTAGAACCGCGATGCCGAACAGGATCGCGCCCCACGCCAGGGTCCACCGTTTGGCCGCGGCGAGCCATTCCGCGTCGCTGCGTTCGCGGCGGCTCATCGGCTTTAGGAAATCCATCACTGTAGTCGAGGCGAGCGAGTTCAATGCCGCGCTCAGGTTCGACATTGCCGCGGCGAGAATGGCGGCGATCGACAGCCCGGCGACACCGGTTGGCAGGTTCTGCCAGATGAACATCGGATAGATCCGGTCGGCGGGCTTCGGTGGTTCGAGTCCGGTGTCCCGGTAGTAAACGTACAAGATCACGCCGATCGTGAGGAACAGCGAGAACTGGCAGAAGATCACTACCCAACTGGCCAGGAGCGCTTTCCGGCTCTCGGCTTGGGAACGGGCCGCCAGCAATCGTTGGACCATCAACTGTTCGGTGCCGTGGCTCGCCGTGGTGAGGAAGCAGCCGCCGATGATCCCGGCCCAGAAGCTGTAGGTCCGGGTGAGGAACTCCAGATTGGGGGCAAAACGGAAGTCGAACAATTGGAGCTTGCCCGCCGAATCGGCCACCTGCACGACGTGATCCCAGCCGCCGGGGATTTTCCCGAGAATCACGAAAAGGCTCACCACGGCTCCGGCGATGTAGAGCACCATCTGGACTACGTCGGTCCAGATCACCGCTGTCATTCCGCCTTCGAACGTGTAGAACAGCGTCAGGCACACAATGATGAAGATCGAAATCTCCTGTCCGGTGCCGAGCACAATTCCGACGACGATCGAGATGGCGAACACGCGGACGCCCTCGGCCATCGCGCGCAGGAACAGAAACGATCCCGCGGTGAGACGGCGGATGCGGGGACCGAACCGGCGCTGCATCAGCTCGTAGGCGGTGTACATCTCGCCGCGGAAATAGTGCGGGAGCAACAGCACGGAGATGACGATGCGGGCCAGCAGGTAGCCCATGACCAGTTGCAGGAATCCAAGATTCCCGTTGAACGAGATTCCGGGTGTTCCGATCACGGTCAGCGTGGAGGTTTCCGCCGAGACGATCGAGAACGCGATCGCCCACCAAGGCGTAGTTCTGCCTCCCAGGAAGTAGTCCTTCAGGGTTTTTTGGCCATGGCGGAAACGGGCGCCGAACCAGGTGATGCCCACCAGGTACAGCGCGATGATCGCAATGTCGACGGGACGCATGAGCAAATCGGGGATTGTAACACGGAGCGGAGTTAACATTTCGCCGGGAACACCGCCGGGGGCGCGGGCGTCCAACGGATTGGTGGACCGGCCCAGAGGGATGGCCTTCCGCCCGTTTGCTCCCGGCCGGCTCCCTGTAACAGCACGGTGAAAATGTCCCCTTTGAGCAAAGTAGAAATGTCCCCTTGACAACCTCCAGGCTGGGAGGGTGAAGGAAGGACAACAACTACTGATGAGCCAACGGGACCGAGACCGGCTGGTGGTATTGAAGAA
>VFZX01000119.1 GCA_016871015.1 Acidobacteriota bacterium
AGTCGAACATGTTCAAGATCATCTTGTGTTGGAAACTGGGCGGCCCTTCAGGATCATCTTGTATTGGACAAGACTCTCCCTTGCGGGAAGTATTTGATTTTGGGTATACTCCGCAAGAGCGCCGATTTGAGGGCCAGCGGGCAAGTGCCGGCGGTGTCCCGATGCGCTAATCCATTTCGAGACCCCAGATGAGGAGGCGTCGAGTGCTGAAGTCGATAACGTGGCTGACGACATCGGTATTGCTGCTGTGTGGAAGCCTATTCGTGGCCGTGGGCCAGGAGCAGAAGAAGGAGAAAAAGGTCAAGGACCAGGGTGAGTACGACGTCTACATGGCGGCCACCAAGGAGCAGGATCCGGCGAAAAAACTCCAGTACCTGCAGCAGTGGAGAGATAAGTACAAGGACACCGACTACCTGGAAGACCGCCAGGTCCTGTTCATCGACACCTACCAGAAGCTCCGGCAGGGCGACAACATGTGGAATGCCTCGGTTGAGCTGCTTCAGATCAACCCGGCGAGCGTGCCCGCCCTCTACTTCCTCACTACCCTCACAACTTCCCTCAACAACACGTCGGCGGACCGCCTGGACACGGGCGAAAAGGCCGCCCGCGGTTTGATGTCGAAGATCCCCGACATTTTCAAGGCCAGCAACTCTCCGGACAAGGCGAAAGAGATGCTGGGCATGGAGACGCTGTGCCGCCGCACTCTCGGCTGGATCGAGATGAATCGGAAGAACAACGAGAAGGCAGAGCAGGAATTCACTGACCTGGTCAAGGTGAATCCCAACAGCGGACAGGTTGCCTACTGGCTCGGATCGGTGATCGTCGCGCAAAAGAAGCAGGAGAAGCAGATCTCCGCCCTTTGGCAGTTTGCCCGCGCCGCCTACTACACCGGCGACGACGCCCTTCCTGAAGCCAGCCGCAAGCAGTTGCAGGGCTTCCTCGAACGGAACTACGTCTCCTTCCGCGGGAAGAAGGACGGGCTTCAGGACATGATCGACCGGGCTCTCAAGGAGCCGTTCGCGCCTGCTGATTTCAAGATCAAGTCCGCCGCCGAAGAGGCCGCCGAGGCTTATAACAGGATGCTTCAGGAAGATCCGCAGAAAGCGATGTGGCTCAATGTCCGCAACAAGCTGACCGCGGAAGGAGACTCCTACTTCAATGCGGATTTGAAGGGCTCCGCACTGCCCAAACTCAAGGGCAAGGTGGTGAGTGTCACCCCGGCAAACCGTCCCAAGGAAGTCGAAGTGGCCATCTGGTCTGAGGGCGCCGAGGTCAAGCTGCTCATTGAGGACGCTCCGTTCCCCAACGCGGCCGAAGTCGGAACCGTGATCGAGTTTGAGGGCGCCGTGCCCGAGAGCTACACATCCGAGCCGCTGCTCGTGACGGCCAAAATCGAAAAAGCTAAGATCACTGGCTGGCCCGCACCGCCTCGGCCGGCCCCGGCGAAGCCAGGTATCCGGAAGGGCGTAGGTAAGAAGAAGTAGCCCCCGGTTCCACCAGACAACTTGACGGACTGGACGGACACTTTGGCCGGACCTCGATAAATGGGGCCCCCGGGGAATCAACGGGTTAGCTTTGGAACGCAGGTTGCATTCCCCTTATCGAGATGCAACTTCCTGCCAACGCGAGACGCTACGTCTACGGGGTGATCGGAATTGGGGCCGGAGCGATTCTGAGCGCGTTCGCCGGCGCTAGTCCTCCTGGAAGTTCATTCCCCGTCTACCTGGCGCTGGCAATCGTTTCCTCCATGATCAAGATCCGGCTGCACGGCGTGGAGGGTGCATTTTCACTGAACTTTTTGTTCCTGCTGATGGGAGCGGCCTACTACAGCCTTGCCGAAACTCTGGCCGCGACTTGCGCTGCCGCTGCGGCGTCGACTCTCCTCAATGCGAAACAGAAGCCCCTTCCCATTCAGTTTGCTTTCAATATCGGGAACCTGGCGTTGAGTGTCTGCGCTTCCTACCTGGTGGCACACGAGGTCTTCGCCGACGGACTGGTCCAGTACCGCCCGGCGTGGCTGGCGATCGTCGCCTGCACGTACTTCGTAGTGAACTCGCTGATTGTGGCCGGAGTCCTGACTCTGCTGACTGGCCAAAAGCTCGCCTACGTCAACGGGAAGCTGTACCTTTGGGCGCTGCCGTACTACCTCATCGGCGCCGCTGTAGTGGGCATCCTGCCGGTGGGCGGCAACCGCGTTCCACCCGAGTCGTGGCTCATCCCGCTTCCGCTCCTGTACCTGGTGCACTTTTTCTACGGACTCGAGCGGAGCCGGGCGGCCGGCACGATTCCGGGCGATCTGGCACCGGCCAGCAAGGGGAGCCGGGGCGCGGCGTATTTCACCGCGGTGGTCACCGCCGCCGGCATCATGCTTGCGGCGTTGAGCGCGATCCACTGGAGCTCGAACGATGCGGCGCGATTCCTGGCCTACAGCGCCGCGGGCATCGTTGCGTCGATGTGCAAGATCCATTTACCGGGTCTTTCCGGCACGATGTCGTGCGGATTCGTCATGACCGTGGTGGCGATCGTCGAGTTGACGCTGCCCGAAATCGTCTGGATGGGCGTGTTGATGAGTCTTGCGCAGGCGTTGTGGCGGCCTAAGGGTGCTCTGATTGCCCGGCAACTGCTGTTCAGCACATCAGCGCTGGTGCTGAGCTCGGCGGTGTCAGCGGCCGTCTGCCGCTGGCTCATGGCGGAGCGGTTGGATCCTCCTCTTCCGGTGAGTCTTGCCATGGCGACCGCGCTGCTCTACTGCACGAACTCGATTCTTGTGTCGAGCGTGATGTGCCTGGCGGAGAACCGGCCGTTGTCGGCACTGTTCCAGCGCTTCTACTTCTGGGGCCTGCCCTACTATCTGGTTGGAGCCGTTGCGTCCGGGCTCATCGTCGTGACCGCCCGCCAGGCGGGTTGGATGCCGTCACTTCTGGTCCTTCCGATGATGGGGCTAGTCTACTACGTGTACATGCTTCACGTCCGATGCGCCTCACAGCCGGTCCAATCAAGTGCATGATCCCGGCAAAACCCGGCCAGATCGTCAGGCCATCCGGTTTGAAAGGGAGGCAGGCCCGGGAACTCGATTTCTGCTGCGTGGAGTGCATGCCGGGGCAGCTTTAAGACGGCCAACATGCTCCCGCTGATTCCGGTCCGGATGAATTCAAGGAAAAGGCGCTCATCCGGACCGTAGATCTTGTCCCCCACCACCGGATGTCCCAGCCAGGCGGCGTGAGCCCGGATTTGATGCATCCTGCCGGTATGCGGAATCACGCGCGCGACAGTGAACGGGCCGCTCGAGTGAAGTGGCTCGAACGTTGTCCGTGACGCCCGGCCTTCAGGCCGCACTCCTTGGCGGCACCACACTGCCGCCCCCGGCACGGGCCCAAGCGGCTGATCCACTTCCACCGGGGCTTCCAGCCTTCCTTCGAGCACCGCCAGATACCGCTTTCGTACCCTGCCGCGCTCGATCGCGGTCTGCAAGGGCGAAGCCGCTTCGGAGGTCTTCGCAAACACCACCGCGCCGCTGGTCTCGCGATCGAGCCGCGACGGCATGTGCAGCCGGCTCAGTCCCAGATATTCCCGCGCGGCGCCGATGAGGCTCGACCAGGGGCCATGCTTGGACGGGTGGCAAACCAGCCCGCCCGGCTTGTTGACCACCAGCAGCCGGTCATCTTCGTGGATGATCCAGCGCTCAAACTCCTCCGGGGTTGCCAGGTAGCCCCATTCGGTGGCTGGCACGGACTCAGACCCAGTTGCGCCAGGCGGCGACGCAGCCCGCGATTCCCAGGCCCAGGCACATCCATGCGAACCAATCGCCGTGGCGCGAGTAGACCGTGCGCGCGGGAATCCAGTTGAAGTTGAGCCGTCCGGCGATATCACGGTAGGGAGGGAGTTGATCGGTGAGGCGGCCGCCGGGGTCGATCGCTGCGGTGACTCCGTCGTTGGTGATCCGCAGCAGCCAGCGCGAATTCTCCGCCGCGCGCATCCGCGCCAGCAGCAGATGCTGGTATCGCGCGGCCGTGCGTCCGAAGTATCCGTCATTGGTGATATTGATAATCAACTCCGCCCCGTCGCGGGCGAACCGTCGTACCAACTCCGGAAAGGCCGATTCGTAGCAGATCACCGTGCCCAGCTTGTGGTTGTCGATGTTGGAGACCACGACCCGCCCGCCCGGTTGAAAGTCGCCCGCCTCCTGCGTGATCCGGTTCACGAATCCGAACACCGGCGGGACGAACTCGCCGAACGGCACCAGGTACATCTTGTCGTAGGAGGACACAATCTCGCCGTTCGGATTCAGCAGAAGGGCGCGGTTCAACGGAGCGCTGGTATTGGGATCATAGGCCACGGTGCCGAACAGGAAATGTGTCTTGATCGATCGCGCCAGGCGCTTGGCCTCGGACTGGAAGTCGGGGTCGTTGTAGAAATACAGCGGCGCGGGCGACTCCGGCCATAGCAGCAGGGTCGGCGCCGGCCGCCGCGCGTCGAGCGAGACCTGCAGGGAGTGCATCGACATCTGCGTCATCAGTTCGCGGATCTTTTCGCCCGTCCAGCGGTAGGACTGCGGCGCGTTGCCCTGGACCGCGACCGCGGTGTCCTGTCCGGCGAGCGGCGGGGGAAGGTCCGGCAGCAGGTACAGCAGCGGCAGCATCCCCAACGGCAGGACGAACATCCGCGGCATCCGCAGAATCACGATCGCGACGGCAGTGGCCATCATCGCGAACACGAACGACACGCCGTAAACACCCACCCACGGGGCCAGCCGCATTGGCACCCCCATGTCGGCTCCGGCGTTGCCCAGCACCAGCCACGCGAATCCAAACTCGCCGTGGAGCCGCTCGATTCCGGTCCACAGGCAGGCGATCCCGATGATCGCCCAAGGCCGCTCCATCAGCGGCCCCGCCAGGATCGCGAAGACGGCGGTATGCAGGCCCTTCAGAAGACAAAACAGGAAGAACGCGACCCATGCCAGGAATCCGTCCATTCCGCCATGCTCGCGAAGCACGAAGTGGATCCAGTAGCAGACACCGCCCCAATAGAGCATCCCCGAGACCTCGCCGAGAATGAACCGCCGCGCCACGCTCCTCTCCCGCACCGCCATCACCAGTAGCGGGGTCAGCGCGACCGGAGCGAAGATCCGCAGGTCGAAGTTCGGATAGAGCAGGATCAGAAGCGCCGCTGAGAGCAGGCTAAGAGCAAGGTTCATCGGTCGGGGGCCCAATCAGGCCGCGTGTCCAGCCTCGTGCGCGACAAGGTCAGCCATGTAAGAGCTTCTCACAAAAGGACCGCTAAAAACCATACGAAAACCGAGCGAAAGCCCGAAATCACGATAGGAATCGAATTCGGCCGGCGTGACGTACTTGGCCACGGGGAGATTCCGGCGCGTGGGCTGTAAGTACTGGCCGATGGTCGCGACATCGGTGGCGCCTTCCTCCCGGAGGTCCCGCAACAACTCGCGCACCTCGGCGCCGGACTCGCCCAGTCCCACCATGAGCCCGCTTTTCGTGAGCGCACTGGGCCGGTGCTGCCTGGCGAACCGGAGAACTTCGAGCGATTGGCGGTAATTGGCCTGCGGCCGCACCCGGGAGTAGAGCCGGGCTACCGTCTCCATGTTGTGGTTGAACACGTGCGGGCCCGCGTCCAGCACGCGCGCGACCGCGTCCAGGTTGCCTTCGAAATCCGGTGTCAGCACCTCGACCGTGGCGCCTGGCAGTTCGCGCCGGACCGCCTCAACCGTCTTCGCGAAGTGGCGGGAGCCCCCGTCCTCGAGATCATCGCGGTTCACGCTCGTGATCACCACGTAGCGCAGGCCCATGGCGGCTGCCTGCCGGGCCGTATTGTCCGGTTCGAGTGGATCGAGAACAAACTCGCGTTTCAGAGGGTTGCCCTTGGGCACCGAACAGAATCCGCACCCGCGCGTGCACAGGTTGCCGAGGATCATGAACGTGGCCTGGCCCCGGTGGAAGCACTCCTGCATGTTGGGGCACCGTGCCGATTCGCATACGGTGTGCAGATTCAGCGCCCGCAGCTCCCGCTTGAGCTCCATCACCGACTCGTGGTGCACCGCCGGCTTCCGCAGCCACGCGGGGAGGCGTCCACGCGCCGCCCTGCCGCCTGCCGGGCTCGAGTTCTCAATCTGGACCAGCGTGGAGGGGTGCACGCTCAGTCCGCGCAATACTGCTCGAAGGCTTGCTTAAGGTGCTCGGCGATCTCAAATGCCTGGCGTCCCTCGATCTGATACCGCTGCATCATGAAGACCGGTTTTCCATTCTTGAACAATGCCACCGACGGGGAAGAGGGCGGATACCCGGCCATCAGCTCGCGGACGCGGGCCGTAGCCTCAACGTCGGCTCCGGCGAACACGGTGGCCAAGGCGGCCGGCTTCACCTTGTGCTGGAGAGCCATCGCGATCCCAGGGCGCGCCTTGCCCGCGGCGCAGCCACATACGGAATTCACAACCACCATGGCGGTTCCGGCTGAGTCCTGGAGGAAGCGGTCCACTTGGTCGGCGGTGCGGGTCTCGCTGATCCCGAGGCGGGTCAACTCCTCACGCATCGGGGCAATGAGATGTTCAGGGTAGGTCATCACCTCTATTTTAACCGGGTGGTCGGCCCGGGCCGGAATCGCACGCGGAACGCGATGAAGGGAAATAGTTGCGGGGCATGAAAACCGGGTACCATCGAGATCATGATCACTCTGTCCACCCGCTCGCTGGCAGCATTCGCGCTTCTCCACCTCCCCGCGCTATCCGCTCCGCGAATCGCGGACCGGAACGGAGTACGTTCGCTCGCGACGATCGATGACCGGTCGGTGCTGGCGCAGGGGGCGGTGTTCGAAGTGAACGGGGAGGAACTGGGGCCGGCAGGAGGAGTGGAGGCCGAGATCCCTTATTCCGGCTCGCTCCAGGGATCCTCAGTGTCTCTTACACCGGTTGCGGGCGGCTCAGCGGTGCGCGCGTTCCTGATCTCGGCTTCGGCCCGGCGGATCGTCGCGGTGCTGCCTTCTACGGCGGCGTCTGGCGACTACCGCGTGACGGTCTCCAGTCAATCGGGCGACTCCGCGGCGGGCGTGCCCGTCAAAGTGGCGGTCCGCGCGTTCGGGCTCATTACCGCCAGCGGAATCGCGGGTAGCGCCGCTGGTGGCCGGATCGTTTCGCCGGACGGTGGAGAGCCAGCGGCACTGTCGATGGCCAATGCCGCGGGTCCGGGTGCTACCCTCGAACTCGACGCCACCGGCCTTGGACCAATCCCCGGACCGGACAACGAACCTCCGGGCGAGGAGAACGCTGCACCGGACGCGGTGCTGTTGATCGGCGGAATCGAGGTCCCGGTGTCCTACCTCGGGCGGAATCCGGGCAAACCTGGGTATGACCGGGTCTCGATCCAGCTTCCTGCCGAGGGCCTGCCATCGGGCTGCGCGGTCTTGGCCCAAATCCGGACCGGCGACTACCGGACACCGGTATTCTCGATCCCGCTGCGTGCGGCGGATGAGGCGGCTTGTACCCATCCGCTCGGCGTTTCATCCGAGGGATTGGCCGCCTTGGCCCGCGGCGGAAGCATCGTGCGGGGCACGTTTACTTTAGTCCGGCTGGTGGGCCAGTCGCGCGCCGCCAACATGACATTCGAATCGCGGGTCGATCAATTTTCCGGCGCCTTCGCTTCTTTTACCGCGGAGGAGATCGAGACCATGACGGCACGGTCACTTCTGGCCGCCAAGCCTGACGCCAACGGATGCACGCTGTTCGATTCGGCGGCCGGAGAGCCACAGGGAATGTTCGTCGACGCCGGCCCCAGCCTGGTCCTGACCGGTCCCGCATGGAACCGGACGATCCCCCGCGGCATTGGCCAGGCGATGAACGTCTATGGCCAGGTCTTGGACAGCAAATTGAACGGCAACCCAACTCCAGGACCGCCCACTCCCGGACTGCTCTTCGGTCCGGGCCCGTACACACTGACGGGTCCCGGCGGCGCCGTGGTGGGACCCTTTCAATTTCAAGTCAACGTGAGCCCGGTGTTTCAGTGGACAAACATGGACGCCACCACTGAGGTCGATACCAGCCCCGACCTGGTTTTCCGGTACTCGGGTGGCATGCCCGATGATACGGTCGCCGCCACTCAGACGGTCCGCGGCCCGGCGCCCGAGGAGCCGTCCCGGATTGTCTCCCGCAGTTGGATCTGCCTCGGAAAGGCGGGCGCCGGCAGCCTGACCGTCTCCTCGTCTCTGCTCCAGAAGATGCCGAGGGTTTCGGCGGCGGAGCTTGCGGCTCCATCGTCAGGCCGGACGTCCTCGCTCACCTTGGGCATGTACAATCCCGACGGAGTGGGACTCTTCCGGGCTCCATTGACCGCGGGCGGGCAAACGGAATTGATTCCGTTCCTGTACAACTACACGTGGTCTAAGGTGCCGGTTCCGGTCCGCTGAAGGCTGCCTGCAGTGATCCCTACCGCACGGACCTGGATCGAGCAGGCGCAGTCCATCACCATCCTCACCGGCGCCGGTGTCAGCGCCGAGAGCGGAATCCCTACCTTTCGCGGTGACGGCGGACTCTGGCGTAACTACCGCGCCGAGGATCTGGCCACCCCCGAAGCCTTCGCCCGCGATCCCAATCTTGTGTGGGAGTGGTACGGCTGGCGGCGCGAGCTCATCGCCAAGGCTGAGCCCAATGCGGGACACCACGCCATCGCGCGCCTGCAGCGGCGCGTGCGTAACTGTACCCTTATCACCCAGAATGTCGACGGACTGCACGATCGCGCGGGCTCCTTTGGGATCCTCAAGATCCACGGCGACATCTGGCGCCTCCGCTGCACCGCCTGTGGATCGGAGTGGCCGGACCACCGTGTGCCACTCCCCAAGATCCCGCCACGGTGCCAGTGCGGCGGACTCGCGCGTCCGGGTGTCGTGTGGTTCGGCGAGGACTTGCCACCCGGCGTGTGGCGGTCCGCCGTTGATGCTGCGTCCAGTTCGGACGTGTTCCTGGTGGCGGGGACCTCGGCCGTTGTGTATCCGGCGGCGTCGCTGATTCCGCATGCCAAGAGCGGCGGTGCGAGGGTGATCGAGGCGAATCCGGACGAGACGCCAGCAACGCGCGCCGCCGATTTGTCGATCCGGGGGAGATCCGGCGAAGTGCTGCCGCAGTTGGTCACGACCGGGTGAGCAGGCGCGATGAACCTGCACTCACGGATGTAGTATCATGCAACCCGTGAGAGAGCTCATCAACCGCTACCTCCTCAACGATCTGTCCCGCCGCGGACTGATCCGCAAAATGGCCCAACTCGGGTTCTCCGCCGCCGCGGCCCAGACGGTGGCCCGCGACCTGCAAGCCGCCGATTCCGGTGGCGCCTGGATGGAGGGCACTGGTGGCGAACTCGTCGTCGCGCAGGCCAAAGCCGCGGGCGCGCGTTATCTCTTCACCAATCCGGGCTCGTTCGAGGTGGGCATCTTCGACGCCCTGGTCGGCGACAAGGACATGAACATGATCATGGCCTTGCACGAGGGAATCGTGATCGCCATGGCCGATGGCTACCACCGCGTCAGCCTCCAGCCGGCGTTCGTCAATGTCCACGTAATCGCAGGCACGGCTCAAGCCGCCGGGCAGTTGTTTAACGCCTCGCGTGATGGATCGGCATTGGTGGTCACCGCCGGACTCAACGACAACCAGGCCTGGAGCGACGAGACCATCCTTGCGCCGCGCCCCGGCTACGACCAGAAGGATGTCAACCGCCAGTTCACCAAGATCAGTTGGGACGCGCGCCAGGCGGGATCCCTGCCCATGATGCTGCGCCGCGCGTTCAAGGTCGCAGCCACCGCGCCCGGAGGTCCGGTCTATTTGGCGATGGCCCACTACGCGCTCGAAGCGCGCGGCGTGAAGGCGCAGATCCTGCCCGCCGAACGGTTCCTGTTTCAAAGCCGGACCCGGCCCGATACCAAGGGCACTGAGCTCGCAGCCAAGGCGCTGATCGAGAGCCGGCGTCCGCTGATCATCGCGGGCGACGAGGTTTGGAAGTCCGGCGCACAGGCCGAACTGATCACGCTTGCGGAAAAGCTCGGAGTCCCGGTGTGCACCGACCGCCAGGGATTCTGCAACTTCCCCGCGCATCATCCGCACAACCTCGGCGGATTCGGCGCCACGGCCGAATGGCGCAAGAAGGGCGCGGATCTCCTGGTCTTCATCGGCTCTCGCGACATGGGCGGCAAGGTGGTGCCCGCTGGTCCGGAGCTGCCCACGGACGCGAAGATCGTCCGCATCGGCATCGACACCGCCTCAATGAGCCGCAACTACCAGACCGACATCGCCCTGGTGGCGGATGTGAAGGCAGCGCTCGCCGATCTCACCACCGCTGTCGACGCGGCTGCCACCAAGCAGCGGCTCACCTCGCTCGCCGCTTCCCGCGCCGCTGAAGTGAAGGCGCATACGAAACCCGTCCTCGCCCGCGCCACCAGTGTTCCCCGCGCCACCACCGGACATTCGCCCATGCACCCCGACGAGATCGGACACGTGATTGCGCGCACGATGGACAAGAACGCCATCGTGGTGACCGAAAACCTCACCGGCAAGTACGAAGCCTTCCCGTTCGGCTATCGCCCGGATGAACCCTGGTACATCACCAACACCGGACTCGGACTCGGCTGGGGCGTCGGCGCCGCCGCCGGCGCAAAGCTCGCCGCACCGGACCGCCAGGTGATCTGCACCATCGGCGACGGATCCGTGATGTACCAGGCCTCCGGCTTCTGGTCGCAGGTGCGATACGGAATCCCTGTGATCACGGTGGTCTACAACAACAAGAACTACCAGACCGTCCGCCACGCCTATCATTCCTACAAGGGCAAGATGACCGCCACGGGCAGCTATCCGGGAATGTACCTCGGAGATCCGGACATCGACTTTGTGAAGCTCGCTGAGAGCCAGGGCATGAAGGGCGAGAAGGCCGCCACCGGAGCCGAGCTTGAAGCCGCGATGAAGCGTGGCGCAAAGTCCACGCGCGACGGCAAGCCCTACCTCATCGAAGTGGCGACGGCACGCTACGGCGGGGGCGCGGAATCCACCTGGCACGGCGGATTCAAGCTGAAGGCCTGATTACCAGCTCAGGCGCAGCGTCAACTGCAGGTTCCGCGGACCGTTGGCCGAGTTCTGGAGGCTGATGATCCCGTTGGACTCGTTCGGCTGCGGAAGTCCGGGATTGTTCAGCACATTGAAGAAGTCGACGTTAAGACGCAACTGCCAGTTCTCCCGGATGGGGATGGTCTTGAACAGCGACGCATCCAGGCTGAAGCTCGACGGACCCAGCACATATTGGTTGCGCCACGGGTGGAGACTGGTATCCATGCCCACGCGCTGGACCGTGCCATTGCGAAGCGTGATGAATACGGTGTTCGAGTCGTAGAACGGGAACAGGGGATCGGCTGGATTCCCGCCATCCTTCGGAATCGGAATGATGGGGGTGTGCGCCGGCCGGTAGTTGTCCGGAACCCCCATGATGCCGTTCGGACGCCCCTGAGCGTCGCGGCTGTTGATGCGGTTGGCGGCGATGTACCCATTCCAGTAGAGGTAGCCCGGGATGCATGTTCCGCTCCTGCAGTCCTCGATCGGATGCTTCGTTCCGTAGATTTCCACGTTGCCAAGCGTCCCCCAGTTGGTGACTGGCAGCGACCAGTAGTTGCTGCGGATGTTTCCGAATCCCGCGATCTGCCATCCTCCCGCCACCCGGTTCTTCCAGCCCTTGAGATTGCGGCCGATGAACTTGCCTTGTCCGATGGGCAGGTCGGCGAGCCAATTCCACCGCACCCGGTGCTTCGGGATGGTGGTGTCGCGCTTGTAGTTCATGAAGCGGTTGAGCGCGGCGGTGTCAGTAGGCGCCGATCCGGCCAGAAAGATCGACGGATCCGGAATCAGGTCGTCGCGCCAGCCATTTCCCGCGACACGGAACGCGTTACTGAGCACGTAAAAGAACTGGTAGGCGAAGCCCTTGGCGTAGCGCCGCTGGATTTCGAACGTGAGTCCGTTGAAGTTCGACCAGCCGGTCTTCTGGAAGCGCCGGATCTCCCCGTACGTGGTCTGATCGAAGCTGCGCCGCGCGACTCCCGAGAATTCGCCGGTGGGCAGCGGCTGGCCAGTGGTGGTGAACCAGATGTAGTTGTTCGCCTGTTGGTTGAACTGCTGGAATTGCTCGAGATTGAATCCGTGGTTGCCAACATAGGCGATGCGCGCCACGGTGCTCTCCATCACTTCCTTTTCGAGGGTGAAGTTCCACTCGTGGACGCGCGTGAGGGGCTGGTTGGGATCGAAGAAGTTGATCGTGAATCCACCGCGGTTCACACCGCCCGGCTGGCGCGGATCCACCACGTTCGCGCTGTTGAGACCCGCGATCACCGTCGGCACCGATCGCATCGCGTAGTTCGGAAGCCCGTCGGGACTCTGCGCCGCGCTTGTCGAGGACCGTGAGAAGTTCGCGTTGAACGGCGGATTGCTGCGTGTCGAAGCGTTGAAGTTGCGTAGCGGCGGCGGGTACACGAACAGCGAATATCCGCCGCGCAGGATTAGCGGTCTTGCGCCAGGCTTCAGCTTGTATGCGAATCCGGCGCGCGGACCAAAGCCGAGCGCGTCGTTGTGGATCAATCCGGGAGGCAGTCCCACCTGGTCCGGCGTCGTGAACTTCACGCCGATCCGCGAGAATGTGGACACGATTTCGGGAGTCGTCCGTCCGCGCCGCAGCAGATCCTCAATGGGCAGCCCGTTCACCATGGTTTTCGTGTTCATGTCGAACCCGGTGAACAGCCGCTCATGCTCATGCAGCGCGGGATGGAACTCGTATCGAAAGCCGAGATTCAACGTCAGGCGCTGGCTCAACTTCCAGTTGTCCTGCAGGTAGCCCGAGAACTCTCGGTCGCGAAACCGGTACATTTTCTGCGAGAACACCACACCGTAGTTGTTCGCCAGCCCCAGGAACAGGTTGGCCGAATCATGGCCGGTGCGCGGGACGCTCGAATAGCTCGACCCCGAGGCCGGGTCGAAGAGGCAGGTTCCGCAACTGTTGAAGGTGTGGGTGCCGGAGACGCCGCTCTGGTCCGGCAGCACGTGCATGCGCTCATTGCGGAGGCGGCCGCCGAACTGAAGCTCATGCTTGCCCGCGATCTTGGTGAAGTTGAGATCGAGGCCGGCCACCCAGGTCCGGTTGTTGCGGCGCGTGTCGGGTTGCACGTACTTCATCCCGAACCCGGTGTTGTTGATGTACGGGAAGCCTTCCTCTTTGAACGGATTCGGGAGGCCAAGCTGGTCAGCGTAGTTCTTGAAGAACTCGCCGCCGTAAACGTCGAAGTTCTCGTAGGAGTAGTTCACCAGCGATTCGAGGAAGAACGTGGGCGAGAAGGTGTGGGTCCAACTGAACACGGCGCTGATGTTGCGCACCGGCAGGTTGGTGAAGTTGGTGGAATTGTCGAGCGTCGGGAACGACGGATCGTTGCCGGGGTACTTCGAATAGCGTGTGCCGCCGGTGAAGCGCACGAATGTCTGGTCGCGCTCGGTGAACCGGTGGTCGAACCGTCCCGTGCTGGTAGAGTCGTGGCGCAGGTCGGGCATGGCAGCGAAGAAGTTCGACGCCACCAGTGGATTCACCTCCGGGTGCGTCGGAAGAGGCGTCACGCTGTACAAGTACCGGGCGAGCGGACTCATCCGGTCGAGCGGGATGCGGTTGTTCGGATACGGCGTGCGCGACCAGTCCCTTCCCGTGGTCCAAGGATCGTAGATCGTGGTGCGGCGGCCGAGCGAATCCGCCAGTCCGCTGAAGTCGCCATTGCGGATCTCGGCTGTCGGCATGGTCAGCGCGCGAGTCGACTTTGCGTAGTTCCGGTAGGTCTCCCAGGCGAAGAAGAAGAACGTCTTGTTGCGTCCGTCATAGACCTTGGGGAGCAGCACGGGTCCGCCAATTGAGACGCCGAACTCATTGCGCACCAACTGCGGCGGCTTGTCGTAGAAGTCCTGCCGGCGGCGGGCGACACCGATCGCCGCGTTGCGATGGGTCTCAAACGCGGATCCGTGGAATTCGTTGGTGCCTGCCTTGGTGCTGGCGATCACGGTTGCGGGCCGGTTCACCTTGGCTGACGAGTTGTTTGTTTCGACCTTGAACTCCTGGATCGTGTCCAAGCCCGGCGGACGGGACTGGAGTCCGCCCGTATCGCGATTCACCAGCGCCGCGCCATCCTGGACATACTCCATCGCGGCTTCACGGAGACCGAAAACGCGTTGGCCTTCGACGCCCGGGGTGGTGAGCGCGACCAGGGTGTTAAAGAAGCGGCCATTGAGCGGAAGCTGCTCGATGCGGGTCCGCTC
The DNA here is from genome assembly GCA_016871015.1 of Acidobacteriota bacterium. Taxonomy (GTDB): domain Bacteria; phylum Acidobacteriota; class Terriglobia; order Bryobacterales; family Bryobacteraceae; genus SYLY01. The sequence goes on from VFZX01000119.1 coordinate 14,312, forward strand.
GACCACTTGTCCCAGCGTGGCGCTTTCCTGAGTGACCAGCGACGTGACGTCGCCGACCACCGTGATTTCGGTGGCGGTCGACCCGAGCAACAGCTTCGCGTCGGCCACGGCGGTCTGGCCCACCTGAAGGTCGAGACCGGCTTGCCAGACCTGCATCCCGGGGACCTCAATAGTGATCTTGTACCGCCCGATTCGCGCGGAGGGAACGATATAGAATCCCGCTTCGTTGGTGGCGGCCTCCCGGGTGATAGATGTCTGCGTGTGCAGCGCCGTCACCTTGGCCGCAGGAACGATTGCGCCCGCCGGATCGCGGACCGTGCCCTGAATCGTGCCAGTGCCGGACTGCGCGTGTAAAGTTATAGCGGCAAGAATCGAAGCAGCGAGACGCCAAGCCACTGACACATAATAGCGCCTCAACGCAGCGTGAACGTCGTTGGTCCGCCCTCTCCTCCCGGCGCTCCGCTCCACGGTCCCCATCCAGCTTCCGATCCCGCCGTGCAGTTGAGTCCCGTGGTGCAAGCTCGCACCGCTCCGGAGTAAGTACCGATCGGAAGAGTGACATCGGCGTTGAGCCCTGCAATCACTCCGGAGCGTTGCGCGGGGCCGGTGAGGGAGTACTGGTAGACTCGCCCGTCGGTGTCGCCGTTGAGGAAGGGGATTGGGGTCCAGCCGAGCGTTACGATCCCCGCGAGGACGCTCGAAAACACTGTGGGAGCCACGAAGGACGGCGCGGTGGGGATCCGCCCGCGGGTGATGAAACCTTGCGCGGGACCGGTGAGCTGTGTCCCACCCGCCACCGGAATCGCGATCACCAGCGCATCATATCGGGTGGCGGGATTCAAGTGCGCCGCGTGGAAGTTGTTGGACGTGATGATGTCGACCGCGGGCGCATTGCGCGAGAAGTCCTGCACATAGAGGCGGTAAACGAAGTTGCCCCCCGTGTCTGCTGCTGCCCGGCTCCAGGTGAAAACTCCGATCGGGACGCCTGTGCCGGCGTCGACCACTGAGCCTCCAAACGGCTCTGCGAGAATCGGAACGGTAGGATTGCCGAATGACGCGATCACGCGGAAAGGCGGGCTGTAGGCTCCACATCCATCGCCGTTGCATGCCCGGACAATGACGTCGAGAACGCCATTCGGCACGGGTAGCGAAACGGTCGTGGCGCCAACTTGGGTTCCCGCGACCGTGAGAGCTCCGCCACCCGGGCCGGCTCCGGCCTGAATGATGTTGATGAAATAGAAGTCCGCGCGCGCCACGGCTCCCCAGTTGCAGTTCACCCGGTTCTGGCCCGAGTTGTTGGTGTTCGTGCAGGCGAGTCCGGCCGGTACTCCGGTGGGTACGGCGGGCAGCGTGACGGTGAAGATCGAGGTTGAGGCCGTGCCGCAGAAAGGATTGCAAGTCCTCATCTCGAGCCGGTAAACGCCACTGCTGAGCGTGTATGCTTGGCTCGTCAGTCCGCCGATCAGACTGAGCTTGAGCACCAGCGCGCCGGTCGTGTGGTTGAACAACCGGAAGTCGTACGACTGGTCTGTGGGTGGCGCCGGGGTCCACTGAAAGCTGGCGACTGACGACGTCAGCGTCGACCCATTCGCCGGACTGACGATCTGCGGTGGCGCGGCGCTGCCTGAAGCGGGAGTTCCCCAGATTCGCAGCGTGAGCGAGTTGAGGGTTCCCGTGTCCAGCGGCTCTACGTCCGCTACACGCACAGTCCAAGTACCCGAGCTCGTTTCACCCAGATGGCGGATCGAGGTGAAGGTCCAGTTGTTGTAGTTGTCGCCGCTGTCCGCGAACCGGTTGCCGACGACGCTTTGCATTCCGGACGGCGACGTAATTGTGAAGCGCAGATCTCCGCGCCAGGGATGCGTCACGTTCACCGTGAGTTCGACCGTTTCGACCCGCAGGTTGGTCAGTCCTGTCATGTTGAACGACCGGACGGCGCCGTTCAAGTTTGCGTCGGGGAGGGGTGTGTTGATTGAGTTTTGCGTCGCCGAGATCGAAGTCTCCGGTGGCAGGTTGGACCACCCGTTTGCCAGTGCGACCGCCGCGCCTACGTTTACCCGGCCGCCTCCAAACGAGTGGCTGAACGGGATTCCACCGCCGTTCGTTGCAAACGGATCGCCGCCTGTGAGGCCGGTGCGGCTCGCCGACCGGATCAGGATCTCGCGCACGTCCCGCCATCCGAGGTTGGGGTTGGCCTGGAGCAGCAACGCCCCGGCTCCAGCGGCGATTGGAGTGGCGCCTGAGGTCCCGCCGAAAGTCGAAGTGTAATCCGTCGCGCTGTAGCCGTTGGCGCCAGTGACGTCTGTGGTCGTCAATCTGGCGGCCCCCCCGCTGGACGGTGCCGATATGGCAACGTTGGCGCCATTCTCGCTGTAGAAGGCATGCTGGCCTCCATCGGTCACCGCGGCGACGGCGATGACGTAGCGGGAGTTCGCGTATCCGTCAAAGTTGGAGTCGTCATTGTAGGTCCCGCCTCCTCCCGGAGTTGAGCTATTCCGCCCGTTCCCCGCGGGAAAGAAGAACGCCACGCCGCGTCCGCCACGGCCGGTGGTGACCGCAGCCACCAGGCCAGCCACCGCCAGCGGGCCGGGCCCGAACAGGAACGCTCCGTCCGGCGAGCCCCAACTGTTCGATGATACGTCGGTCAGCGCGGGCCGCCAGGTGAACGCGTCGCGCTCGTTGGCGTCGGTGGTGGGGCCGCCCAGGAGACGGACCGCGAGCAGGTTCGCAAGGAACGCCACGCCGGTGACCCCGAGCCCATTGTTGCCTCGCGCCGCGGCCAGACCCGCCGCCGCCGTCCCATGGGAGTCGCCCTGCGGCGGGCTGGGATCGTTGTCTCCGCTGACGAAGTCGAAGTGGTTGCCCGACGCGATGGAAGGCGCGTTCGGCGCCAGGTCCGGGTGCCCCACCTCAATTCCGCCGTCGATCACCGTTACGTAACGCCCGGCTCCTTGGAACGTGTCCCAAACCCCAGTGACGTTAATCCCGTGTGTCGCGTTGTTCAGGTGCCACTGATTGGCGTAGAGCACGTCGTTGGGCGTCAGCGCCTTCGGCCCGGCCTTCGGGCTCTTGATTCGCGCGAAGACAGGCGTGGCAGCGAGTTTCTCCGTCTCGCTCAGGAATGCCGCGGCGTCGAGTGCCTCATATGGCGTCGCGTACTCGAAGATCCACCAGGATTCATACCCGGCCGCCGCCGCGGACAACGCGCCCGTCGCCTGACGGAGCCGGCTGCCCTGGGAGCCATCGGGGAGGCTGGCCAGCACGGACCGGGTGGCGATGCGCAGGCCCGCGATCCGTGTCTTGCTCACGTCCTCCCCCACCCCGCGTTGGGATTTCAGGCGCGGAGTCTCGATCAGAACGTACAGGACCGGCGCCGCCTCAGCCACCTCAGCCTCCTTCAGCAGCGGGGCGGTGGCCGCGGTGAGGCTCTTTACCGATGCCGGTGGCGGCGTGAATACCAGGTAGTATGGATCCCACTTCTCAATCACGCTTGCTCCCGCCGCGTGCTTGCCAACGGCGGCCATCAAGGCGCTCTCCGCGACTCGCGGCCTGGCTTTGACCGCAACCTCGGACTCCGACAAGCGCATCGGTTGCGGTCCTCCGGACTCGTGGAACTGATAGATCCGTTGTGCCACGGCGGGCGTGGCAGCCAATACCGCCAGCACGGCGGAGCGGGTTCTGAGGGAAGTGCGCATGATCTCTGTTTAGAAATGCCCTTGGCGCTGGAATTGTTACATTAATTCTGTTGATCCCCCTATTGCCCGTCCACCCAACGCCTCGCGGCGAAAGACGGGATAATGAAGTGACCACAACCATTCATGTCCGCGGAGACACGCCCCCTCCCGGTCCGGCAATTTTTCTCGCGCAACGGAGTTCTGGCCGATTGGCATCCGAACTATGAGTACCGCCCCGGCCAGCTTCAAATGGCGGAGGCGGTGGAACGCGCGATCAAGGAAGAGCGGCATCTCATTGTCGAAGCTGGAACCGGGACCGGAAAAACGCTCGCCTACCTGATTCCGGCCATCCTTTCAGGCAAGCGGGTGGTGGTGTCGACAGGCACCAAGAGCCTTCAGGAGCAGCTCTACTTCAAGGACATTCCGTTCCTTCAGAAGCATTTCCCGCGCGAGATTCACGTCAGCTACATGAAGGGGCGCAACAACTACGCCTGCCGCCAGAAGATTTATGACGCCGAGCGCGAGCCCGTACTTTCGGGCCTGGAAGAAGTCACCGACTTCCAGATCATCCGCGAGTGGGAAAAGACCACTGAAGTGGGCGACCGCGCCGAGATCGTCAACCTGCCGCCCGGTTCCAGCGCCTGGAGCAAGCTCGACGCACGGCGCGAGCTGTGCACCGGCCAGAAGTGCCCCAACTTCGACCGCTGCTTCATCACCGGGATGCTCCAGCGCGCGCACGCGAGCGACATCATCATCGTCAACCACCACCTGTTCTTCGCCGACCTGGCGGTGAAAGAGAGTGAGTATGGCGGCATCATTCCGGACTACGACGCAGTGATCTTTGACGAGGCCCACGAGATCGAATCCGTCGCGGGTACGTTCTTCGGACTGTCGGTGAGCACCTACATGTTCCAGGACCTGCGGCGCGACATCATCGCCCTGTCGCGCAAGAAGGATTTCGGATCCCAGGAACTCGACCGCGTGCTCATCGCTCTCGAAGACACCATGTACCGCTTCTTCGATTGCTTCCCCGAGCAGGAAGGGCGCAACGGATTCTCCGGCCAGCAGCAGTTCAGCGTGGACCACCATGGCGAGCTTACCGACCTGCTGCACGTGATCGAACTGGTGATCACCGACCTGAAGCTGGTAAAGGGCGCTTCCGACGAGTCGGCGATGCTGGCCGCCCGGGCGGATGACATCCGGGGGAAGCTGAAATTCTGGATGCGCGCCGACGATCCCAAGTTCGTCTACTGGACGGACCGCCGCGGGCGCAACATGATCCTCGAAGCCACGCCCATCAACGTGAGCGACCTGCTCCGGGAGCGTGTTTTCCAAACCATCCCTACAGTTGTCCTGACCTCGGCCACGCTCGCCGTTGCGGGCAACTTCGACTTCATCGAGCGGCGCCTGGGAATCGACATGCCCCGCACGCTGATCGTGGACCAGACGTTCGACTTCCAGAAGCAGGCACTCCTTTACGTCCCCCAGCATCTGCCCGATCCCCGCCAGCCGGAGTTCCTGTCCGCCGCCATCGACGAAACCGTGCGCCTCCTCGAAATCTCCGAAGGCCGCGCCTTCGTCCTCTTCACCAGCTACGCGCAGATGCGTGCCTTCCATGAGCGGATCTCGCTGCGGATTGACTATCCGGTGCTGCTGCAGGGCAGCGGTCCGAACAACGCGCTGCTGGAACAGTTCAGGAAGACCGACAACTGCGTGCTGTTCGCGACCGCTTCGTTCTGGCAGGGCATCGACGTGCCGGGTGACCAGTTGAGCTGCGTGATCGTCGACCGCCTTCCGTTCGCCGTCCCCTCCGATCCCATTGTCGAGGCGCGCGTGCGATCCGTACGCGAGGCGGGGGGGAATCCGTTTTTCGACTACCAGGTGCCCGAGGCGGCGATTACACTAAAGCAGGGGTTCGGGCGGCTGATCCGGACCCGGTCCGACCGCGGCGTGCTCGCGATCCTAGACAATAGAATTACCAAGCAGCGCTACGGCCAGATCTTTTTCGACAGCCTTCCTGATTACGGGTTCACGCTCGAACGGGACGATTTGATAAGGTTTTTCCAAAATGTTTGAAGTCTCCGTTACCGCCACTTTCGCCGCGGCCCATTTCCTGCGTGACTACAAGGGGAAGTGCGAGAACCTCCACGGGCACAACTACCGAGTCGAGATCACCTGCTCCGGTCCCGAGCTCGACAACGCCGGAATGCTGGTGGACTTTATCGACCTGAAGCAGGCCACGCGCGCCGTCGTGGACTACCTCGACCACAAGCATCTCAACGAGACGCCGCCGTTCGACGTGTGGAATCCGTCGGCTGAGTACATCGCACTCTACTTCTACCAGCAGGTGCAGGAGCGCTTGGGCGCGGGCAGCAGGATCAGCCAGGTGCGGGTCTGGGAAACCGACACATGCGTCGCCACCTACCGGCCCTGATCGCCGTTACGCTGGCGGCCCAGGATCCCGCCGCGCTATTCGAAAAGCACTGCGCAGGCTGCCACCGCGAGGACAGTCCGAATCGCGCACCATTGCCGGAAGCGCTCGTGTTGATGTCGCCCGATGCGATCCTGAAGTCGCTCGAGTCGGGATCGATGAAGGCGCAGGCCGCCACATTGAGTCCCGCCCAGCGCCGGACCGTGGCCGCGCACCTGGGGAAGGGAACCGCGGAACGGATTCCCGTCCAGCAAGGCTACTGTGCTCCAGGCGTGCTTCCGACAGCGGACTCTGCCCCGTGGAACGGCTGGGGAGTCGATCCCGGCAATTCGCGCTTTCAGCCAGCGGCCGCGGCGGGCCTTTCCGCGGAAGCGATTCCGCGCCTGCGCCTGAAGTGGGCGTTCGGTATTCCGAACTCGCCCACCGGCGGATCCCAGCCCGCTATCGTGGGCGGACGCGCTTATTTCGGGTCCGCTGATGGCACGGTCTATTCAGTTGACGCGCGCAGCGGCTGCATCTACTGGACATTCAAGGCAGAGGCCTCCGTCCGCGGCGCGCCCTCGGTGGGACCGGGGCCATCCTCACGGCAGGCTGTCTTCTTCGGCGACATCCGCGCGAACGTCTATGCGGTGGATGCATCCACCGGCCGCCCGCATTGGAAGGTGAAAGTCGATTCCCACCCGTATGCGCGCATCACGGGCGCCGTCAAGCTCCATGACGGACGCGTCTACACGCCGGTGTCGTCAGTCGAGGAAGTGCCCGCGGCCAATCCGAAGTATCAGTGCTGCACCTTCCGCGG
>VFZX01000120.1 GCA_016871015.1 Acidobacteriota bacterium
GGGCTCGGCATCGCCTCAATCTGGCGGCGAACCGCGTCCGCGGTCAGCAACAACCCGATCGCCCTGTTCGTTGGTGCCGGCTGTGATTCCATGCGGGCAACCTACCATGCCGCTCCCGCACACCATGCCAAAACCGGAACTTTCTACTTTGCCAGCATCCGGAACTTTCTATTTTGCGCCGACACCGGGAGCCTCGGAAAGTGTATCTGCTGGTTTCGTCCACCGATGAGGGCCCTGTTACTGATTCTCGCGCCGGCGCTGTTCGCCGCGCATTGGGCATTCGGACCCGTGCGCGCCGCCGATCCGCCACGCGTACGCGACGAATCATGGGTCCGCAATCCCATCGATCGGTTCATCCTCGCGAAGCTCGAGCAGGAAGGCATCGAGCCTTCCCCCGAAGCGGGCAAGCTCACGCTCGCGCGCCACGGACGGATTGACGACGCGAATTAGCAAGTGCATACTAGAACCTGGGGGGATTTCGTGAAACGTCTGTTGTGGCTTGCCCTTTCGGTAGCGGCGGTGATTCTTGTTTTCCCGGCCAACGGGCAGGACCGTACCGATCCGAATCCCCCGGAGCCCCAAATCGCGACGCTCTATCCCGAGGCGGGCCAAGTGGGCACCACGTGGCAGGCAGAGGTAACGGGCAAGAACCTCGAAGGCGCCCGGGCGGTCTGGTTCCCGGAGCCGGGCCTCGCCGGAACCATCGTCAAGTCCGAGGAAATCAAACCTGAAAAGGCGCCTGCGCCCGGCGCCGTGGTGGAACGGAAGTATAAGGTTACGGTTCGGATCGAGGCGCTGCCCACGGCCGGAACCGGGATCCGCTTTCTGCGGCTCGTCTCGTCGCTGGGGCTTTCCAACGCAATTCAATTCCGGGTTCACGCCGGGGCGGTGACTTCCGAGCCTGAGGGAAAGCATGCAACTCCAGCCGAGGCGCCCCTGTTGCGGTTGCCGTCGGTGGTGAACGGCCGGATCGCCAAGCCGGGCGAGACCGATTGGTATGCGTTCGACGCGGCCGCCGGCCAGGAACTCGTTTTCGACGCCATCGCGAGCCGCGAGGCCGCCGCCCTCGGCTTCCACCAGCAACTGGCGATTCACCGGATCGGCGCCAGTTGGTTCGACCCGGCACGTCCGTTGCGGTTGGCTTTCTCCGCCGATGTCCGGGGAGAGGTGATCGTTCAGAACCGGGACCCGCGCGACCGCAGCGGGAACTGGATTCGCCTGAAACACCGCTTTGCCGAAGCGGGCCGGTATTACCTCGAAGTGGGCTCGCTGTTCGGCCAGGGCGGTCCGGACAAGATTTATCAGATCCTTGCCGCCAATGCAAGCCAAGCGGCGGCTCCCGGCTTCTGGCAGCAGCATCCCTGGCAGGAACGCAGCTTTGTCCGGCGGCTGGGCAACGAACATACGCGGGCGCTCCATGCCCGGACGCTGGCCATCGAAGGACCAGCGCCGCCGGCCCCATCGGCGGTGGGCGCCGATGCCGCATCCGGGGGGGGAGTGAAAGCTTCCGCGGTGGTCCAGATTCCGCTCGATGCACGGGCCGAGACCGCCGTGGAAAACGAACCCAATGACACCGACGCCCAGGCATTGACCGTGCAACTTCCGGCGATTCTAGAGGGTACGATCGATCGGGAATCGGATGGCGACGTCTTCCGGTTTCAGGCCGCCCGCGGGCAGAAACTGGCGTTCGAGCTCGAAACCGTCGACGCCGTTCCTTCGGAGTTCAATCCGCGGTTTGAGGTGTTCGACTCCAAGGGGCTCGAGGTTGTGTCGAATCTGGCGCGGACCAAGGAGTTCAAGAACTCCAAGTCGGTGTATCTGCTGGCCGTCGAGCCGAAAGTGGTGGCCACCTTCGAACAGGAGGGCCAGTATACACTCCGGATCCGCGATGTGACCAAGCGCGCGGGTAGTCCGCGCTTCCGCTACCGGCTCATGATCCGCCCGCAAATTCCGCATGTCGGAAACGTCCTGGTGGAGACACGGACTCGCGCCAATGAGGACGCCTCGCTCGATCCGTGGCGCGTGAATCTTCGCCCCGGACAAGCCAGAAAACTGAACCTGACCGTTGATCATGAAGAGGGATTCTTCCAGCCGGCTAACATGATGGCGCTTCAGGTGGAAGGGCTGCCGCCCGGAGTGACCGCGTTGACCGGTTCGAGCAATCCGTCGCTGGCTTCCCGCTTCAGCGGTCCGCCCATGGAGAAACCGGAACGCTACCAGCCCGCCCGCCAGGACTTGACTGTCGTTCTCGACGCCTCGGCTTCGGCTCCCATCACGGATCTGCCGGTGACGATTCGCCTGGTGGCGCGGCCCTTCGTACAAGGGAAGCCGGGCCCCTCATTTGCGTTGGGAGAACTGCCGATTATGGTTGTGGCATCGAACGGGGAATCGAAATGAGGATTCCGCTCCTGGTTAGCGTGGTTGGGCTCCAGGCCGCTCTTGCTGCGCCGCCCGCCCCCCAAAACCCGCGAAAGCAGGTTCCCGCAAAGGTGGTCTCGCTACGCGTGCTTCCCGCCGGTCCCACCCTGCGCGGAGCTGGCACGGCGGTTCGGTTCCTGGCCATGGCCAAGTATACTGACGGCGTCGAACGCGACGTTACGGCGCTGGCCGAACCGGCGCTTTCCGATCCGAAGGTCGCCGAAGTGGGCCCGGGAGGCCGCGTTGTCGCGAAGGCCGACGGCGAGACGGTGCTGCGGGCAAGGTTCGGCGGACACACCGCGCAGACGCGGGTCAAGGTCATTCAGGCGGACAAGCCGCGGCCGTTCAGTTTCGCCCGCGAGGTGGGCGGGATCCTGACGAAGAAAGGATGCAACACGAGCGACTGTCACGGCGGGGTCAAAGGGCAAGGCGGGCTGAAGCTCTCGGGGAACGCGACACAGCCGAAGGACGACTACCACTACATCGTCAAGGGCGGTGTGTTCCAGGTTCTTACCACGGAGTCTGGCGGGCCCGTGTTGCCGCGAATCGATCCGAAGGACCCCGAAAAGAGCTTGCTGTTGCTCAAGCCGTCGATGCAGGTCCCGCATGGCGGGGGCCAACGGTTCGCCAAGGGATCCCCGGATTACGACCGGTTGCTGGCCTGGGTTCGCCAGGGCGCGCCGTTCGGCGAGGAATCGACGGAAGCGGCCGTCCGTACGGAGAGCGTGGAGGTGTTGCCGGGAGAAACGATCCTCGATGCCAGCGGCCGCCAGCAATTGATCGTGCTCGCCAAGCTCTCCGACGGGACCGTGGAGGACGTCACCACGGAGGCGTCTTACACGGTAAGCGACATCCACGTAGCCAAGGTGAATGCCGACGGGCTGGCCACGGCGATGCAGCCGGGTGAAACCGCGGTGGTGGTCCGCGCAGCCGGACACGCAGTCAGCCAGATGGTGTCGGTGGTGTCGAAACCGGCGCCGGACTATCCGGCCGTCAAGTCCTACAACTATATCGACGATCACATTCTCGCCAAGCTCCGCAAGCTGAACATTGTCCCCTCAGGGTTGGCCACCGATTCGGAATTCCTGCGCCGCGTTTGTCTCGATCTGGCCGGTACGCTGCCGCCGCCCGAGCGCGTGCGGGAGTTCCTGGCGTCGAAGAATCCGCGCAAGCGCGAACTGCTGATCGACGCACTGCTCGATTCGCCAGAGTTCGTCGAGTTCTGGACGTTCCGGCTGGGCGAGATCCTGCGCTATCGCGCACGTTCCACGCAGTTGATGAAAGACACGCAGATCTACGGCGAGTGGATCCGCGAGAGCGTGGCCGCCAACAAACCGTTCGACCGGATCGTGCGCGAACGAATCGCCGCCGAGGGTTACGCCGGACCGAGCCGGTACTACTATGAACTGCGGTTTCTGGCCGAACCGCCGGAGATCATCGCCGAGCAGACGCGGCTGTTCCTGGGCCGCCGTATCGAGTGCGCGCGGTGCCACAACCACCCGTTCGAATCCTGGAGCCAGGATCAGTTCTGGGGCCTGGCCGCGTTCTACGGCAGCATGGTGGATCTGCGCAATTCGGTGATGGACGACTCGGTGGTGATCGACGTGCCCGAAGCGGCGGCCAAGGTCATTCACCCCCGCACCAAGAAAACGGTCCAGCCGCGCTTCCTGGATGGGACAGCGCTGGCCAAGGAGGCGCAGGAAGATCCACGGCGGAATCTGGCGGAGTGGGTCACGGCGCATCCCTACTTCGCGGAGACGCTGGCCAACCGGGCCTGGGACTGGTTTTTCGGACGCGGCATCGTGGAGCCGGTGGACGACTTCCGCTCCACTAATCCAGCCACGCATCCGGAACTGCTCGCGGCCATGGCGAAAGACATCCGCGAGCATGGCTACGACCTGAAGTACCTCATGAAGCTGATCGTCAGTTCGCGAACCTACCAGACTTCGGGCATTCCGAACGAAACCAATCGCGGCGACCGGACCAATTGGTCACACGTGGTTCCCAAGGCGCTCGAAGCCGCGGTCCTTCTGGACGCTATCGCGACGGTGACTGGGGTGCGGGAACAAATGGGCGAAATGCCGTTGCAGTCGCGGGCGATCGAGATTTGTCCGGACATGGTGGAGAGTAAGTTCCTGGAGGCATACGGGCGCAACGACCGGGCCACGCTACCCGAAGCCAAACCGCAACCCGGGTTGGTGCAGGCTCTCCACATGATCACCGGCCCCACCTACACCACCAAGATGCTGGACGACGGCGGGCGGATCGACCGGATGGCGCGTTCCGGCGTCAGCAACCGGCAAGCCATCGAAGACTTGTATCTCACCGCGCTGGCCCGTTTTCCCGAACCCGCCGAGATCGAACAGCTCGACACGCTCATGCGCTCGGCATCCTCGCGCAAGGAAGCGATTTTCAACCTGATGTGGGCGCTCGTGAGTTCCCGCGGCTTCGCCTACCGGCACTAAAATAAGGAGAGACCGATGAACGAAACCCGATATTGGCATCGAAGAAACTTCCTGCGGGTGGGCGGACTCAGCTACCTCGGGATGAGTCTCCCGCAATATCTTCGGGCGGCTGCCGCCAAGGAGGCCGCGGGCGTGGCGACCGCCGGCAAGGCCCAGGCCTGCATTCTGGTGTGGCTCTCCGGTGGGCCTCCGCAGATGGATACGTGGGATCCCAAACCGAACAGCAACTTCAAGACGATCTCCACCAACACGGCCGGCATCCAGATTTCGGAGTTGTTCCCTCGCGTTGCCAAGCTGATGGACAGGCTGTCGATCATCCGGTCCATGCACACCGAGGAGAACAATCACCCCGAAGGCACCTACTACGGCATGACCGGACATCGTCCCAACCCGACGATGCGTTTTCCGAGCTTCGGCTCGATCATCGGCAAGGAACTGGGTTCGCGGCACGACGTTCCCCCCTACGTGGTGACGCCGCCGCAGTCCTATCCCCACTCCTACAATGCGGGCTTCATCGGGCCGCAATACGATCCCCTGGTGGTGCCGGATCCTAATCAGGAGGACTTCAAGATCCCCGATCTCACGCTGCCCAAGTCGCTGACGCCGGAGTTGATCGAAACGCGGCAGGCGTTTCTGAGGGTGGTCGACAAGCGGATCCGCGACAAGGAAGAGTTCGCCGAGTTTTCGAACATGGACGCCTACCAGGAGCAGGCCCTGCGGATGATTCTGGCGCCCAACGTCAGAAAGGCCTTCGACCTGACGCTGGAGCCGCCCAAGGACCGCGAAGCCTATGGCCGGTCGCGATTCGGCCAGTCGATGCTGCTGGCGCGGCGTCTGGTGGAGGCCGGTTGCCGGTTCGTCACCGCCGAGGGCTACGAGCATAGCGAGTGGGACACGCATTTCAAGAACGATGAGATCCTGCGCCGGGATCTGGCTCCGAAACTCGATCAGGCGCTCTCGGTGCTGGTGAACGATCTCGACCAGCGCGGCCTGCTGAAGACGACGGTCGTGGTGGTGATGGGCGAGTTCGGCAGAACGCCGAACATCAATCCCGAGGGCGGGCGCGATCACTGGGCCAACTGCTGGTCATTGCTGATCGGCGGCGGAGGAATCCGCGGCGGTTGTGTCGTGGGGTCGAGCGATGCGGCGGCCGGCTACGTGGCAACGCGCATGGTGACGCAGGGCGACCTGTTCGCCACCATCTACAAGGCGCTGGGAATCGATCCGGCGAAGATATACCACGCGCCGGGTGGCCGGCCGGTCTACATCGCTAATTCGATTGGTGACAAGCGGGGCACTCCCGTCCAAGAGCTTCTGTAGGCCAGGGGGGCTCCGGTCGAACTTGGTCAAAGTTCGAGGAGCGGCTCGGTGGCGTCCCCGAACTGTTTCATCGCCAGTCCGCACTTGCCGAGCAGCGACAGGTACAGCCGGCACATCTGGCGATTTGGCTTGGCCGAGTAGTCGACCACGCCGGACCCGTGCAGTTTCCCGCCCGCGCGGCCGAGCAGCACGGCAGGCAGGTTCTTCGCATCGTGCCGGCCGCTGCGCATGCTCGAGCAGTAGAGAAGCATGGAGTTTTCGAGCAGGGTACGGCCGCCTTCCCGCGTCGCTTCGAGCTTGCGGGCAATGTAGGCGAACTGGCCGAGGAAGAACTGGTTGACCTTCAGGAAGTCGGCGTTGTTGCGATGGGAGAGTTCGTGGTGGCCCACATCGTCCACCTGAAGGTGCGGGAACCGCAGATAACTGTGATCGTTGTTGAGTTTCAGCGTGCAAACCCGCGTCGAATCGGTCTGGAAGGCGAGCACGGCGATATCGCACATCAGACGCATATGCTCGCCGAGATCCTGCGGGATTCCGTCGGCGGGCCGTTTCATGCTGGGCTTGCCGATGGCGGGACGCCATCCCTGCAGCTCGCCCTTCTTCCCCGCGCGATCGATGCGCTGTTCCACCTCCCGCACCGAGGCGAGGTATTCGTCGAGCGTGCGCCGGTCGGAACTGCTCACTTGGCCGCGGAACCGGTTCGCCTCCGTCAACACCGCGTCGAGGACGCTCTTGTCGCCACGCTCCGCGCCATCGCCGAACAACCGGTCGAAGGCGAGGGCCGGATACAATTCGAGCGGCGACGGGCTGGTGGGGGAACTCCACGAGATGTGCGAGCTGTAGAGCATCGAGTAGTTCTTGTGGATACCCGGGTTGGCTCGCTCGCAGGCGAGCACCAGGCTCGGCACTTTCGTCGATTGCCCGTACCGTTGCGCGACGATCTGATCGAAACTCGTGCCAGACCGGATTTCGCCGCCCGCCGCCAGAGGCGCGCCCGACAGCAGGTTGCCGGTCTGCGAGCTATGGATATTGCCCTTGAGAGCTTCTTCGTTGTAGAGCCCATTGAAGAAGTACATTTTCTCGCGAAACTCGCTCAATGGCGCGAGGACCTTGCCGAGTTCCATCTCCCGGCCCGCGCCCTTGGCCCACCACTCGTCGGTATGAAAACCATTCCCCGAAAAAAGAACGGCGAGGCGCACGGGAGGCTCACTGGCCGGAAGCCGGGTATCGTCTCCCCACACCGGCACGGACTCCAACCAGGGCAACGCCATCGTAACACCCGCGCCGCGAAAGAATGTCCGCCGGGAAAAGCGATGCGATCTCATCGGGTCATCTCCTTTGCGCCGCCTGCCGCGATGCCTCGTCTCCACGGATTTCACGGAACTGTCGGCTCTCTACGATCATATCGATTAGGACCGACGAGCGATAGTGGTTCCGCGCCAGGCTGGTCTTCATCTCCGCCAGCAACGGCTCATCGGACAACTGAACTTCCCTGCCGGCCGCGTAACCGAGCAGCTTCCGGCAGAATTGGCGCAGAAACTCGTCGAAGCGAGTCTTCAGCAGGTATTGCCGCAGGCCATCGATTCCGTCGATCTCGCGGCCATCGGGGAGAGTGGTCCGCGTGTCGACGGGCCGGCCGGCAAGGTCATGCGTGCGGCGGCGGCCGATGGCGTCGAAGCCCTCGAGCGCATATCCGAACGGATCGATCTTCTGGTGGCAGGCCGCGCACATCGGCTCGCTGGTATGCCGCGTCACCAACTCGCGCATCGTCAGTCCTTCTGTCGCCGTTTCATCGGCGGGAAGCTGAGGGACTTCCTTCGGCGGCCGCGGGAGCTTCTCGCCGAGCAGCACCTCGGATACCCAATTGCCGCGGAGGATGGGACTGGTGCGCGAGGCCCCTGACTGCTTTGCCAGGGTAGCCGCGAAGCCGAGAATTCCGCCGCGTCCGGCGGCGCGAACGCCATCGTAGCGACGCCACCCCGCGCCGTTCGGCTTCAGACCATAGAAGGCCGCCATCCGCTCGTTCAGGAACGTGTGGCGCGCGTCGAGCAAATCGATGAGCGAGCCGTCGCGTTGGAACAGATCGGTGAAGAAACGGATTGACTCCTCGTACATATCACCGCGCAGATCAACGAATCCGGGAAAGTACTTCCCGCTCTTGTCGCCCTGTGTATCGAACTCGTGGATGTGGAGCCACTGAGAAGCGAACTCGGTGGCAAGGCGCCGCACCCGGGCGTCCGCAAGCATCCGGCGCGCCTGTGCACGCAGCGCGGCCGGCCGGCGCAACATGCCCTTCGCCGCGGCCGCCTTCAGCTCTTCGTCCGGTTCGGACGACCAGAGAAAGTAGCTCAGGCGGGTGGCGAGTTCCCAATCGGAGACGGGCGCGCTCGAGCCGGTTTCGGGGACCTTCTCGATCCGGTAGAGGAAGGGGGAGGCCACGAACACACGCGCCAGGGTCCGGCGAAAGGCATCCTCGTGGGAGAGATCCTGAGCGCGCAGGCGCTGGTAGAGTTCGCGCAATTCCGACGATTCGGCGGCCGTGACAGGGCGGCGATAGGCACGCCCAGCGAATGCGGCGAGCGCGTCTAACTGTTTTGCTTCCGCTTCCACGAGATGTCTGCGAAACGCCTCCGCCCGTTGCCGGGTGGGCTCGCGGAGCGGTTCGATGGCCTTGTGCTGCGACCGGTCGGCGACGCCGTTTCCTTCGAACGTCTCGATCAGCATTTCGAGCGCGGTCAACTGGTGCAACGGGCTCTGGCTGACGAAGTGCAGTTCCTCCCAGAGGCGGTCGAGTCTGGCCCGCTGCGCCTCGCCGGCCAGCAGGCGCGTGAGATGGCCGTCCTCGCGATGGAACAGGGTGAGCGTGAGCACCTCATCCACCGGCACGATTTGCGGGTAACAGACCGCGGCGGGAAACAGGTCGCGAAAGGCCTCCATCGACGCTTCCATGCGCCGCCGCGCGGCGCTGCCTTCGTTTACCAGGATCGGCCGCACGAACGAGAGGTCGCGCTTATCGGAGAACACTTGCGTGACTTTCGAGTAGTTGACCGAAACCTCACTCGGCAATAATCCGGCGGCGGGCGCCGAGGCGGCCGTGGTGAGGTTCACCTGGATGCTGCCCTCGCGGCCGGCCTTGCCATCCAAACGCACGGTGGTGACGAACTCGAGGCCTGCGGCCAGGCGATCGGGCAGGGTGATCTTCAGCACGGCAGGTGCGCGGAGTGTCAGCGAATCGCCATCGGCGAACAGCTTGGGGTCGAGCCCTGTCGCTTCGGCGTGGCCGCGCAGCAGGATGTCCGGCGCGCCGGTGGCGACGAGACGCGGCCGGTCTAGGATTGCGATGTCGCCTTCCGCGCCGTCGCCCGCGGAACCGAGGCTCAACCACAGCACGGTGTCCCGGCCCGTGTCCGGAGCAATGCGGTAACGGATTTCCTGCTCGGCCACCAACGGACTGACCGCCTCCATCCATTGTTTGGGTCCGCCTTGCCGGCCGATCAGGCCTACCGGAGCGAATACCCAGAGGCCCTTCTGCATGGCGGCGACCGTGGCGGCCATTGATTCCGCGCCAGTTGGTCCGGAAGCGCGCCAGCGGAGGCGAAGCTCATCGAATACCGGGGACCGGGCAGGATCGTTCAGGGCTGTCCAGAGCCGCGCGAGGTAGCGTTCGCTGAGTCCATATTGGCGCGCCACTTGCGCCGCTGTCTTGCGACCCGCCCTTAGCGCGGCGCGTTCGGCGAGCAGCGCGGCGAAATACCTGTCCAGCGGGATGCGCCCCGCCTGGCCGAGCCGCGTGTCGCGATGTACGTTCACATTGCCGACCGCGTCGCCGACCCCGAGTTCGCTGGCACTGGTGTACTGGCTATAGAGTCCGCGGATCTCGGCGAGGATCTCGTCGGTCCAATCACGCCTTGTGGCATGCCGTGAGAAACGGAATCCATCGGGCAGCAGCACGGCGTGCGCGGCCAGCTCTTTTCCGGCGTCCAGGTACTTGCCGAACAGCGCCGGCGACATGGGCAACGCATTGCCCGCGTTGGTGAAACCTTCACCGGCCGCACTGTCGGCGGGGAACTCGCGCGCGGGATAGAGGGGGGCCCCGGTGAGATCCTGCACGGTGTAGGTGTATTCGGCGTTGTTCAAGCGGCGCAGATTGACGGGGCCGGGGTCGCCCGCGTTCGCCCACGCTTCGGCCCGCAGGTACTGTCCGATCCACTCGCGCAACCTGGTTCGCTGTTCCGGCGATGGCTGTGGCGCACCCTTGGGAGGCATCTCGCCCTGGCCGAGCACTTCGCTCACCTTGACCCAGGTTTTAGCGGCACTCCGGACGTCGGAAAGGGTTGCGAAACGCGTGAGGTCGAGGTTGCCCGCGCGCGCCGCTGCCGAATGGCAGTTGTGACAGAATTGCCGCAGCAGGGGATGGGCGCCGGTGGCGTAGCCCGTGGCGAGCGCGGAAAAATCCCCGCGCGGCTGCGCATGCGCGGCGGCACACAAACTTGAGGCGAGCAAGATCCCGAACGCGCTACGCGGTTTCATACGACGAGGTTACACCACACACGGGTCAGGGCGTTCGGGTATACTCATCGGTTCGGAGAACCATGAGATTGCTCGCATTCTTATGCGCCGCGGCCGCGTTCGCGCAAGAAGCGTTCCAGTTGGGCGGACTCGAGAGCCAACGCGTGGTGGTACATCAGGGCGGATACTTTCCGCGTCTTGCCATGCTACCTTCGGGGGAACTGCTGGCCTTCTTCAAGACGGGCGCCGCGCACATCGGAAAGGGCGGGCGCGCATCAATGTCGCGCTCGGCGGACGGCGGCAAAACATGGTCAGAACCGGTGACGGTGTTCGACCGGCCGGATGCCGACGACGGCATCGTGGCGAGCGGCGTCGCGCGAGATGGGTCGGTAATGGTGGCGGCGGTATCGTACACATGGAAAGGCGAACGCTACACGACCGACGGCTGGACCGCGCGTACCTGGTTTCAGCGGTCCAGAGACGGGGGCCGCACGTGGGGCACGCCGGTGGAAGTAAACGTGAAGCCGCTCGACTGGGCTTATCCGTTCGGTCACATCCTCGAGGAATCAGACGGTACGCTCCTGCTGGCCGGATACGGCGGGCCGTTGCCGGTGATGGCGGCTGAACAACGGCCGCAAGCAAGCTTCGTGGTGCGCTCGCACGATGGTGGAAAGACGTGGGGTGAACTCACGCGGATCGCGCCTGGCCACAACGAAATCACCATGGCTCGCCGCCGTGACGGATCGATAGTCGCGATGATGCGCACGGTGGGCGGCGCGCGGTTGAACTCATCCGTCAGCCGCGATGCCGGCCGTACATGGTCCGCGCCGAAACAGGTAACCGAGGATCGCGAACATCCGGCGGATCTGCTTCGGTTGTCGAATGGCGACTGGCTGCTCACCTTCGGTCAGCGCAACAAGCCTTTCGGCGTGCAGGCCATGCGCAGCCGCGATGAGGGGGAAACCTGGGAGCGCCAGTCGCGTGTCGTGCTCGCCTTCGATGGCGATCACTCCGACGTCGGGTATCCGGTGACCATCGAACGCCGCGACGGACGGCTGGTGACGGTTTATTACATCGTTTATGGCGAACGCGATTCGGAAGGTTTGAAGGGGATCGCGCCCAAGAATGCCTTCACCAAGGCGGTCCTATGGAGTCCGCCGGCATCGTGGAAGCAATAGAGTTGGGCTGTGGCATGGACCTCGAATCCCTGGCGGAATCCCGTGACCATGAGGAGGCTTGAAGCATGCGCAGAAGAGACTTCCTTCGCGTGGGCGTGAGCGCGCTGGCGGCCGCCCAAACGCCCGCCGGAGCCCAGCGGGGGCCGCTGTTTTCTCCAGCCGATCCGGGAGTGCCAGGGATTTTCGACGTGGGCAACCGGAAACAGCACTTCCTCGACGGCCGGATGCTCGCTGAAACCAGCCGGATCTCGAAATTCGTCTGGCGGCCCGACAAGTTCGAGAAAAACCCCATTCTTGTGGCTGACAAGCCTTGGGAAACGGAGACGGCCGAAGCACTGACTGGCGTGCAACTCGACGCTCAGTCGAGCCTCTACGATCCCGACGACAAGCTGTTCAAGATCTGGTATCTTCCCCGCGCCTTCAAAAACAACCACCAGGGATGGTGCTACGCGATTTCACGCGACGGCTATAGCTGGGAGAAGCCGGAACTCGGCATCTACGAGTACAACGGATCGAAGAGGAACAACATTCTCGCGGCGTTCGACCGCAAGATCGACCTCACCTTCAACAACGTCATCAAGGACCCACACGAAACGGACCCCCGAAAGCGGTTCAAGGCGTTCGGTGAATTGGAGAACGGCGAGCCGGCCAACACCAACGGCGGCGTGGCTATCGCATTTTCTCCCGATGGCCTTCACTGGGACTTGTACCCGCACAACCCTGTGATTCGTCATGGCCGGAACGTCGCGGACGCGCCGATGCTGTTCGGCTGGGACCGGCTCAAGAACAAGTACGTCGCCTATCCGAGACCGGGACACCCCCTGACCAAAGAGATCAACGGAAACGGCCATCACCGTCACATCCGCACCATCGGGTACGCCGAAAGCGACGATTTCATCCACTGGACGCCGACCCGCGTCATGCTGGCGCCCGATGAGGAGGACCGGGTCGACTTTCAGTACGGCCAGTTCGTAGCCGGGATGTGCGGCGACTTCTACGTCGGATTCCTGATGGTGCATCAAACACACGAACAAACCTGGGGTGTCTACCTGTTGAGTAGCCGGGATAATTTCCACTGGACGTGGGTGGACCGGCACACCCCGTTCATGGTGCGCGGTGAGGCCGGCAGCTACGACGCGGGATACCAGGACATGAGCGGGCCGATCACGCATGCAGGCAAGCATTGGCTCTACTACGGCGCCTTCAGCGGCGCTCACGGCGAGACCAATCGTCTTGGCCGCAGTAGGGTTTGCATTGCCATGGCGACCCTGCCTGAGGACCGGTGGGTCGGGCTGCTGGCGGGCCCCGACCAGGCCACGATCGTCACGCGTCCCATGATCTTCACCGGCTCGAAGCTTCTGATTGATATCGATGCGTCGAACCCGCAGGATCGCGGGACCACACGTCGCAACTTCGATGAATGCGAGCTTCGCGCGGCCTTGCTCGATCAGTCCGGAGGTGCAATCGATGGTTTTTCGCTCGACAAGTCGAAGCCCCTGCTCGACAGCGGGAAACACGAGATGTCCTGGGAGGGCGCGGACCTCAGCCGCTTGGCCGGCGAGCCCGTACGGCTCCGTTTGGCGCAGCGAAACTGCGCGCTCTATTCGATTCAGTTCGTGTGACAATTCAGTTCGTGTGAGCGAGCAGAGTCGGCGATCCGTGATACACTCGATCTCTTCTATGTTGCTTGCAGGCGTTTCGCGCGCCATCATTACGCCTCCCCTCGGCATGACGATGCTCGGATATGCGGGCCGCGAGGGCGCCGCTACCGGAGTCGATATGGACCTGACGGCCACGCTGCTTGTGTTGCGCGACGACACCACGACCATCGCCATTCTCAGCGCCGATCTTGCGCTGGTCGGCGGGCAGTTGTTCCTCGATTCCCGCGCGGCGATCGCGGCGGTGCTCGAGACATCTCCCGATCACGTGTTGATCAACTACAACCACACGCACTGTGGTCCGGCGCTGAAGACCTACTTCTATGACACGGATCCCGCGCTCAGCGCGATGCGCGACCGCTACGAGCAGTCCTTCGTGGATACGTGCGGCAAACTGGCCGCCGAAGCCGCGGGGAACCTGCGGCGGGCGCGCGTGGGAACGGCAGCGGGCGAAGCGCGTATCGGCATCAATCGCCGGGAGGCCGACACCGATGGCAGCATCTTTCTCGGCGAGAACCCGGATGGACCCGTGGATCACGAAGTGCGCGTGATCCGCGTCGACGATCTCGAAGGACGGCCGGTCGCCGTGGCATTCGCGCACGGCTGCCACACGGTGACGATGGGTCCCAAGTGCCTGGCTTATTCGCCCGACTATCCGGGACCTGCGCGGCGAATCATCGAATCGCATGTTGGTTGCCCCAGCCTGTTCCTCCAGGCCAATGGAGGAAACGTCAACCCGATCACGGGCATCGGTGGCAACATCGACGACTCCGGCAACAAGAACCGGTTAGGAGGCATTCTCGGCGGCGAAGTGGTGAAGGTCCTCGGTGGAATACACACGGAAAGCGAACGCGGCCCTCGTGTGTTCTTCGGAATGCTGTCGAAAGCAGCCATGTACCCCCGGATACCGTTGCGAAGCGAGCCCAAACCCAGAATCGAGGCTCGCGAAGTGGAAATCGAGTTGCCGCTCTACCCGTTTCCGAGCCTGCCTGAATCCAGGGAACTCGAACGCCGCTACGCTGACGAGCTTCAGCGATACATTCAACAGGGCACCCGCGGCGCGCTCCTCAATGTCGGCCATGTGTTCCACCGTTGGGCCAGGAACCTCGTGGCTGCCGTCGAGGCAGGCCGCAAGCCCTCGGTAACCGGACGCATTCAGGCGCTGCGGATCGGAGATCTCGCCATTGCGTCGTTTCCCGGCGAAACCTTCGCCGAAGCCGGCATGGAAGTGAAACAGCGCTCCCCCTTTCCGCACACGGCCTTTTTGGGCTACAGCAACGGCGCGGTGTCCTACGTTCCCACGCGGGAGGCCTATCCTGCCTGTGGCTGGTCCGTCAACGGAAGGTACGGCATTCCGGACATGCATTTCAAAGACTACGGGCTGCCCACGGCTCTGCTGCCCGGATGCAGCGAGGCGATCGTGGAGCGTTCGGTGAGTCTGCTCGGCGAGATGTGGTCATCGTAGGAATTCGCTGTCATTCCTTGGCGCTGCTGGCGCTCCCGGCCGCCGTAAGCAGTTCCCTCACCGCCTCGTCGGCATGGTTGAGCGAATGTTGGAACGCCTCCTTGCGAAGCTGCGCCAGACGCGGATAGCCCTTGTCGCGCTCTTCGCGCCATTCGCGAGCAAAGGCGCCACTTCGGATCGCTTCGAGGCTCTTCACCATCCGCGCCCGCAGTTCGCGATTGCTGCCGGTGGCATCCAGCCGCCTCGACAGCACGCCGTACTGCGACGTGGGGGAGTGATACGACATCTGCTGGAACGGCCCCTGCTTGGCCATGGCGAGGAAGATGTCCGCCGGTTCGGCTGAAGCGTAGAGTTCCAGAGCAATGGCTTCCTGGGGATAACCCTGCGCTTCCAGCACCTCGTATGCGGTAAGCAGGCACTCGAAAATCGCCGGCCACAGAGCCTGTTCGGAGAACAGGTCCAGTTCGGTCTCGGTGGCGAAGCTCGTATGGAACGCTCCTGCCCGTGTGCAACCGATCCCTTTCGCCAAGGCCAGTGTGATGGGCCACGCATTTCCGGTCGCGTCATTGCTGACGTCCACGTCGGCGTTCACGCCTCCGCCGGCTTCGAATGCGACCCGCACCTGGCGGCCGATGGTCCGCGGCGCCACCATGATCACGTCGACATCCTTCGGAGGCTGAACCAGACCGAAGCGCACGTTGTACCCGCTGGCGAAGGAAATGGCCTTGCCAGGCCTCAGGTGGGCCGCGACGGACGACTGGTAGACCAGATCCTGCACCTCGTCGGGGATGACGATCATGATCACATCGCCCTGGGCCGCGGCGTCAGCGATGGACACGGGCCGGAATGCGTCTTCGATGGCCTGCTGGCGGTATGAGTCCTCGATGTTGCCGACGATGACGTTCACTCCGCTGTCGCGCAGATTGAGGGCCTGCGCCCTTCCCTGATTGCCGTAGCCGATCATGGCCACTACCTTGCCGCGAAGCACGCTCAGGTCGGCATCGCGCTCGTAGAACACCTTCATGAATGGATCACCTCTGATCATTCATGGTACCTATTGAGGCATGAGCGCCGCCCACAGGTCCGAACCGCTGCACGAGCCCTCGCGGCGGCGATGGTGGGTAGTGGGGCTCTTGTTCCTTGCAATCCTGATCAACTACGTCGACCGCGGCAACCTCAGCATCGCTGCCGTTCCCCTGATGAAGGACTTCTCCCTCTCGCCGCCGGAAATGGGCACGCTTCTTTCGTCCTTCTTTTGGACCTACGCCGCGCTCCAGATTCCGGCTGGAGTCCTTCTCGACCGCTACGGTCTCCGTTGGGTGTACGGCGCGTCGTTCCTGCTCTGGTCCCTGGCGACCGCGGCCATGGCGCTGGCCGATTCGTTCTCGCAGATTCTCGTCTGCCGCCTGATGCTGGGCGTCGGCGAGGCCGTCGCGGCGCCCGCGAGTCTCGGCTACATCCGGCGCAGTTTCCGTCAGGAGGAAAGCGGCCTTCCAACGGCTGTCTACACCACAGGCATGATGCTCGGACCGGCCGTGGGCAGCCTCGCCGGCGCGTTGCTGCTCGATAGCTGGGGCTGGCGCTCTCTGTTTCTGATTACCGGCTTGGGCATGTGCTGGTGGGTGATCCCCTGGCTGTGGCTGGCTCCGAGAGAGGGACGCAGGGCGGCGCCTTCGGCCGGATATACCGCCCATCGCGTTCGCTGGAATCGGGTGTTCTCGAACCCTCTTTTCTGGGGGATCACGATCGCCGCATTCCTGTATTCCTACTACTGGTATTTCTTCCTCACCTGGATCCCGTCGTATCTCGTGATGACTCACGGCTTCTCGTTCGCGAAGATGGGCACGGCCACCGCGATTCCGCTGGCTGGAATGGCCCTGGTGGCGGCGGGCGCGGCGCGCCTGGCCGACCGCCGAATTGCCGCGTCAGGCAAGGCCATCGAAACCCGCCGCGCATTCGTGACCGCGGGCTTGCTGCTCGGGTGCCTGGTGCTGTTGCTGCTGGTATTCCGCTCGCGCATGTCCGTCTTCCCGATCCTGCTGTTCTCGATGCTCGGGCTCGGCCTGGCGAGCGCGAACTACTGGGCGTTGACCCAGGCCATCTCTCCGCCTTCGATGGTCTCCCGCGTCGTCGCGTATCAGAACACGGTCGCCAACGTGGCGGGCATCGTGGCGCCCGTTGCGACAGGATGGCTGTTGGGGGCCGACAAGAACTTCGACGCCGCCATCGCCTGCGCGGGCATCGCCTTGCTACTGGCGGCGGTTGCCTACCGTTTGCTCGTCCGGCCTAAAGATGTCGAGCGCTTCCATGCCGATTGCGGCTATGACGCCGGTTCGCCGGTCTCCTGAACGGAACATGCACTGAGCGCAACGAGCGTCAAGGCTGGGAAACGAAATCGGCGAAGGCGGCCTTCAGGTCGGGCGCGGCGTCCTTTGGGCCGGAGTGCAGCAGTACGCCATATCGCAGCCGGAGCGATTCACCGGGTTTGACCGTCACCTCGCTTGCCGGCCCCTTGCGGAAAGACTCCTGCCCGAACGGATTGGCCACCAGGGCACCGTAGTTCCGCGCGTGGTGGCGGTTCTGCCGGAAGTTCCGGGGATGGCCCATGATCGTGATGCCGGCGTTCCGCCCCTCGATCGTACCGCTGTAGTCGCACCATTCGGCCGCGTTGCCCCACACTTCGGGCTCGTTACGGCGTCCGGCGGCGTCGAGAATCGTGCCGCTACCCTGCTTGACCGTGATCGGCGTGGCGACGCGAATACCCAAGCCCATCTCTTCCTGATCGCCGAAGACGAGGTTTCGCTGCTCGGGTTTGAATTCGGCCTCCCAGATGAGGAGGTAACCGGCCGGACGAGCCGCCAGCGTCACCCGGGAAATCTGCCGGCTCATCAGTTGACCATCGGTGGCCCGGAACTCATTCTCCGCCGTGAAAGTAACCCGTCCGCCGCGAACCGCGGGCTTCTTGACGAACCGGGCATGAACGATGGGAGCCTTGTTCCGCCAGAAGTCCTGCCCGCTCACTTTGCCGAAGCCCATCCATATGCCGGGGTGCAATGTGTCGTGATCCATCGCATCCACACCAGCCACGGGCGGATGGTTGCGTGTCACTTGGATCCCGCCGGGCGCGTGCACATGGGCGAAGTAGGGCCGCGGAATCTTTTCGTCTCGAAAGACATAGACCGCAACTGGCCGGCCGCTGTCGGTGATGATCACGCGATCCGGTTTCTGCTCGACCGCGAAGCCGGCCGCGGCCAGCCAAGCCACAGACCCGGACAGAAAGAAGCAAAGGGATAAGCGTGAGTGTCTCATAGCGGCAGAATGTTCCATTGGTGGATTCGTCATACTCCTCGCGGAATCGCCCAATGTCCTCCCTTTCGATATTTGCGGGACAGCAACGCGTTGGCTTCTTTGTCGCCGATGATCCGCTCGGTGCGTGGGTCAAAGTTCAGCGACCGTCCCAGGCGTATGGCCAAATTTCCCAAATGCACCAGACTGGAAGAGAGATGGCCGATCTCGATATCGGAGTTCGGCGTTCGCCCGGTCTTGATGGCGTCGAGGAAGTCAGCCGCGTGGCCGAGCAGTTGCGGTGGGGCTTTGGGCTGAGCCACGATGGGCTTGTTCTTCTCGTCGAAAATCTCCAGCTTGCCCCGTTTGCTGAGGAACATCCTCCCCTTGGTGCCGTAGTACTCCGCGCCGGAATCGACGTTGAGAATACCATTCGGGGACCAGATCCGCAGTTCGAAGATGAATTGCCGCTTGTGGCGGACCTGGCCGTCGCCGGGCCACTCGAAAACCACGGTTCCGGTGTCTGGGTACTCCTGGTCGTCGTCGAAGTAGTATTTGCCGCCCAGCCCGGCCACGGTGGTGGGATGCGTTTCGACGCCCAGACCCCAGCGGGCGTAATCGATCTCGTGCGGGCCGTCGCCACCCAAGCCGCCGACGCCGAAGTTGTACCACCAATGCCAGTGGTAGTGGAAACGGTTGGCCTGATAGGGCACGAACTCCGCTGGGCCCACCCACATGTCGTAGTCGACGCCCGGGGGCGGATCGCTGGGCTGGAGGCGGCCGAGGTCTGCGCGGCGCTGGACGTCCCAGGCCTTGGCCACCAGCACGTCGCCGATCACGCCTTCGCGCAGCAACTGGATTCCTCCGGCGATGAACGGGTCGCTGCGGCTCTGGGTGCCCACCTGCATCACGCGCTTGGTGCGGCGGGCAGCCTCGATCATCAATCGCCCTTCCCGAAGGTTGTGGCTGCAGGGCTTTTCGACGTAAACGTGTTTCCCCGCCTCACAAGCCAGAATGGCGGCCGGGGCGTGCCAGTGTTCCGGGGTCGCAATCACTACGGCGTCCACCGACTTGTCGTCCAGGACCCGCCGCAGATCGGCCACCGCGTGTTTGGCGTTCACCCTTTCCTGCACCTTGCGGCGGCGCGACTCGTCGGGATCGCACACGTAGGCGATGTCGGCGAGGCCGGAGAATTCGCGGGCCAGCCCCGTGCCGCGACCGCCGCAGCCAATGAGTCCGACGGTCAGGCGCTCATTGGCCCCCGCCATGATCGCGCCGGTGGAGGCCAAGGCGGCGCCATGTTTCAGGAACGATCTTCGGTTCGAGTCACTCATGGAAAACCTCACGCGAGTTTACCAAATCCGCTGGCCTTGGATCCGGTGCGGTAGCCTGAGAGAGATGTTTTCCGGCAACAACCGCGTCTGGAGATCTTGCCGGTCAGGGTGCGCTTTGTTGCTGATGTCGCCTTTGCTCGAGGCTGCCGGGTTCGAGGACGTGACCGCCGCGAGCGGGATTCGATTCCAGCATCAAAAGAGCGCAACCTCCCGCAAGTACCTGATCGAGTCCGTGTCCGGCGGCGTTGCGATGCTGGACTATGATGGCGATGGCCGCCTGGACCTCTACTTCGTCAACGGCGCCAAGCTGGAAGATCCGATGAAGGCTGGCGCTTCTCCGGACAAATCGGATCCCAAATACTGGAACCGGCTCTACCGGAACAAGGGCGCCTTCGCCTTCGAGGACGTTACGGAAACTGCGAACGTCCGTGGCAGCGGCTTCGGAATGGGCGCCGCGGCAGAAGACTTCGACGGGGACGGGCGCACCGATCTGTATGTGGCAGCGTTTCCGAGGAATCTGCTCTATCGCAATAAGGGTGACGGAACCTTCGAGGATGTCACCGCACGGGCCGGCGTGGGGGGCGGAGGGTGGTCGTCAAGCGCGGGATGGATGGACCTGGACGCCGATGGCGCGGCCGACCTGATCGTTGCCCGCTATGTACAGTGGGATTTCGAGCCGGACATCTGGTGTGGCGTCCGGCGGGACCAGCAGCGGTCGTATTGCCATCCGGACCAGTTCAAGCCGATGACGCACCTGGTCTACCGGAACAAGAGGGATGGCACTTTCGAGAAGATGGAGTTGCCGGCTGGAAAGGGGCTCGGGATTGCCTTCGATGACTTCGATCGCGATGGCAAACCCGATATCGCCATTGCCAATGACGCTTTCCCGCAGCAGTTGTTTCGCAACCTGGGCGCGTGGCGATTCGCCGACGCCGGGCTCGAGATGAACGTTGCCTACGACGACGAGGGGCGGGCTTTCAGCGGGATGGGCATCGACTTCGCCGACTACGACAACGATGGACGGCCCGACCTGTTCATCAACGCACTGGCCAACCAGCGCTACGCTCTGTTTCGCAACACGAAGTCCGGATTCGACTACGTCTCGGCGGCGACAGGAATCGCGCGGGCGAGCCAGCTTCGCAGCGGCTGGGGCGCCAAGATCGCGGACTTCGACAACGACGGATGGAAGGATCTGTTCGTGGCGCAGGGACACGTGATGGACGACATCGCGCTTACCCAGCCCGCGGTAAGCTACCTGGATCCGCCGCTGCTGATGCGCAACGTCAACGGGAAGTTCATCGACGTGTCCGCGTCGAGCGGCGCGCCCTTCCGGATGCCGCTGCCGGCGCGCGGCGCCGCGATTGGCGATTTGGACAACGACGGGTGGCTGGACATCGCGATGAACTGCAACGACCGTGCACCGGTAATCCTGCGCAACCGTGGCGGGCCGGGTCATTGGCTGCAGGTGGACGCTCCGCCCGGCAGCACAGTGGCGGTCCGAACCAGCGCAGGCCTTGTGCAACATGGGTTCGCGAGCACGGCCGGGAGTTATCTGTC